>NZ_OX241534.1:0-300000 GCF_945836005.1 Candidatus Nitrosacidococcus sp. I8
AGCTAACTTAAATTTAGTGTTTTATAATTTAAATCTATTAATAATGAGAATTATCTTTAAAGCGAAGGGTTAATAGCTTAACTTCTAGCTAGAATCTTAGCAAGATAAACTACAAAGTCTAATTTATGTATTTTAATAATAAAGTATTAATTAAATTTTGACTATATAGTTATACATAAAAATACTTTTCTCATTACTTATACCTTAAATAAGGTAATGTGATTTATTACAAAATAGTTATTTTAAATAAAATCATTATAAATAATAATGCATTTTTTAATTGAACGTGAAAAAATTATTAGACATCTTATTATCGTTTGTGGTGTGGTAGAGCGTCGCAATACTTTACCTATTCTTTCCAATGTCTTATTTATAGTTCAGGACCAAGAATTAATTCTGGTGGCTACAAATCTTGACATAGAAATAAAAACCACTCTAAACATTCAACAGAGAGTACCTGGAAGAGTAACTGTTTCTGCAAAAAAAATTTTGGATATTTGCCGTACTATATCTCCACAATCCATATTAGAAATTCAAAAAAAGAATGAACAAATTTACATTAAATCAGAGAATAACCAATTTGTATTAAGTACATTACCTGCAGATAATTTTCCTCTCACAGAAGAGTTCTCCGATATAGACAAAATAGAACTCACTCAAGTAGAGCTAAAAAACTTGTTGCGGCAAACTGCATTTTGTATGGCAAATCAAGATGCTCGGTATTATTTAAATGGGCTATTAATAGAAATAGAATCATGCGGAATTTCAGTGGCTGCTACTGATGGGCATCGTCTTGCTATAGGTAGCTTAGCTAAAAACTTTCAAGATAGAGAAAAAATTCAAGTCATCATTCCACGTAAAGGAGTATTAGAACTGATTAGACTACTAGGAGAAACTAACGATTCCATAACCCTAACGCTAAGCAGTAATCAGATCAGAGTTGAATTTCAAGGATTTTTCTTATTATCTAAACTCATAGATGGACAGTTTCCAGATTATAAGCAAGTCCTCCCGACAGGATATAATAAGCAATTAATAGTGCACCGAGAAACATTGAAGCGAGCCTTAGTTAAGGCGAATATTCTTATAAAGGATAAATTTCACGGAGTACGACTAGAGTTGCTAAATTCAAAACTAAAAATCACCGCTACAAACAATGAAAATGAAACAGCAAAAATTGAGGTAGAAGCTAATTATATGGGAGATGCATTAGAAATTGCCTTCAATAATACCTACCTTATAGAAATACTTAGTATTATCACTACTGATGAGGTAAAGCTAGAATTTATCAATAATAATAATAGCTGCCTTATCACCCCAATTAGCAATCAGAATAACTACAAATATATACTTATGCCAATGCGGCTATAAAAAAATTCTACTTTTATGTAATTTTTCTTTTTTTATATGTTTCACGTGAAACATATAAAAATATCTGAACCGTATTCCCTCTACTTTAGGAGTAACAATAGTGACCAGTTCTACTTATGATTCATCTCATATTCAAGTTTTAAAAGGATTAGATGCAGTTCGTAAACGTCCTGGAATGTACATTGGAGATACCGATGATGGCACTGGTCTCCATCATATGGTATTTGAGGTAGTAGATAATGCCATTGACGAAGCGCTTGCAGGATTTTGTAATCAAATTATTGTAACCATAGAGTCAGATGAAACAGTTATAGTTTCTGATAATGGACGAGGTATTCCCACAGATATTCATAAGGAAGAAGGTAGATCAGCCGCAGAAGTTATTATGACTGTATTACATGCAGGCGGAAAGTTTAATAATAACTCTTACAAAGTTTCAGGTGGTCTTCACGGGGTAGGTGTATCTGTAGTAAATGCTCTTTCATCTTCTCTTTTTTTAGAAATTTATCGAGATGGAAAAGTATATCAACAACACTATCAAACAGGAGAGCCTAAAGAATCACTACAAGTTACTGGCACTACAAATCTGACCGGCACAACAATTAAGTTTTCTCCTAGCTCTGAGATCTTCTCTAATATTATTTTTAGTTTTGATATTCTAGCTAAGCGATTAAGAGAACTAGCTTTCCTTAATTCCGGGGTAAAAATTCTTTTAAAAGATGAAAGATCTGCAAAAAAGGAAGAGTTTTTTTATAGTGGCGGTATTCGTGCATTTGTTACTCATCTTAATAAAAATAAAACTCCTTTGCATGAGAGTATTTTCTATTTTCAAGCGGAACGAGAAGAAATTTCTGTTGAGCTGGCAGCTCAATGGAATAGTTCATATCAGGAGAATTTTTTCTGTTTTACTAACAATATTCCTCAAAAAGATGGAGGCACTCATTTAGCAGGTTTTAGATCGGCACTTACACGAACTTTAAATCAATATATAGAAAAAGAGGGGTTAATTAAGAAAAACAATGAGATTAATACTATTGGAGATGATGCACGTGAAGGGTTAATGGCAGTGCTCTCTATTAAAATTCAAGATCCAAAGTTTTCATCTCAAACAAAAGAAAAATTAGTATCCTCTGAAGTGAAAAGTGTAGTTGAAGCACTAGTTTCTGAATACCTTCAGAGTTTCTTATTGGAACGTCCTATTGATGCTAAAGCAATTAGTAGCAAAATGATAGAGGCAGCTAGAGCAAGGGAAGCAGCTAGAAAAGCAAGAGAGCTTACACGACGTAAAGGTACTTTAGATGTAGCTGGGTTACCGGGAAAACTTGCAGATTGCCAAGAGCGAGATCCAGCTTTTTCAGAACTTTTTGTGGTAGAAGGGGATTCAGCAGGAGGATCTGCGAAACAAGGAAGAGATCGTAGGAATCAAGCTATTTTACCGCTTAAAGGTAAAATTCTTAATGTAGAAAAAGCCCGGTTTGACAAAATGCTAGGCTCTGCAGAAGTCGCCACATTAATTACAGCTTTAGGATGTGGAATTGGTCCAGAAGAATACAATGCTGATAAGCTTCGATACCATCGTATTATTATCATGACTGATGCGGATGTGGATGGCTCTCATATTCGAACCTTACTATTAACATTTTTCTATCGTCAAATGCCAAAGCTAATAGAAAACGGTCATATCTATATTGCGCAGCCTCCTCTTTATAAAGTGAAAAAGGGCAAAAGCGAACGATATGTTAGAGATGACTCAGAAATGGAACATTACCTTACTAAATTAGCTATTGAAAATATTAAGGTATATTCAGACTTACAAGAAGCGGCAGTTGAAGGAGATAATTTATTAAGGTTTCTAAAAAACTATTTTCAACTTAAGCAAGAAATTAGCCGATTATCTTATCGTTATGACTCTTTTCTATTAGAGCAATCTATATATACGGATTCTATTATTAGTTCAGAAGTAGAGTTTAGCTCATGGCAGAGTTGTGTTACCAAATTAGAAAATCAGATTAACACCGCTATCAAAGATAAAACACAATATAAATTAACCTCTTTATTTAAAGATCAGACACCTATGCTACATGTAAAAATTATTCGCCATGGTGTTACTTATTCTCAATTTATCAATAAAGATTTTTTTGATTCTTCCGAATATCAACATATTGCTCAACTTGGAAAAAAACTAACTCGATCTGTAGGAAATAATATTTTAATTCAACAAGAGGAAAAACAACTACCAATAAGTAGTATCCAAGAAATGGTAGATTGGCTAATTAACCAAGCAAAGCAAGGTCAAGCTATACAGCGTTATAAAGGATTAGGAGAAATGAATCCGGATCAACTATGGGAAACTACTATGAATCCTGCTACTCGTCGCCTGACTCAAGTACATGTAGATGATGCAGTTGCAGCCGATGAAATATTTACTACTTTGATGGGAGATCAGGTAGATCCTAGACGAGAATTTATTGAAACTAATGCACTTCATGTGGCTAATTTAGATATTTAGTTTACTGCTAGTTATGAACGGCTGGTTAGCGAGTGTATCTAATCTTGATGAAGTTAAGCAGTTACTTAATAATTCATTAATTCCAGATATTCTTGATTTGAAAGAAGTAAACTCAGACAAAGATCCTTTCGGTGTATTGCCTATTAAAGTTATTCAGCAGGCTGCTCAGTTAATGCATAACCACTGTCGAATTAGTGTGACTATAGGAAGTGTTTTTACTGATTCCTCTCAGATATGTAATATTGCGATGGAAGTTGCAGCAGCTAAAGTGGACTATTTAAAAATAGGATTATTATCAAACAATATAATATCAGTTGCTTCTCAATCACTACAATCATTAGCTTCTCAGAATACTTCATTAGTTGGAGTATTATTTGTGGATAATTTATTTTCTTTTTCGTGGATTCCAGTTTTGCAAGAAAATGGATTTAAAGGTGTCATGTTAGATACTCTTACCAAAAATGGATCTGGCTTATTAAATTATCTTTCTTTAAAGCAGATTCAATATTTTATAGATATAAGCCATAGTAATAGTTTAGCTGTTGGATTAGCTGGTTCTCTTAGAATTGAAGATATACCGCTATTATTACCATTACAAGCAGATTACTTAGGATTTCGTGGCGCTTTATGTCGTAATCAAGATAGAAGAGAATCCCTGGATCTTATTGCTTCTCGATCTATTAAAGAAAAACTAAATAGCTAGTTCCTTAATATTACTTTGTCTATAAAAATAGCCCCTAAAAGGGGCTATTTTCGTATAGGATTTAAACTACCACTAAAGATAAAATTATACTACCCTTTGTGGTAAGAAATAACTTGGGATACTTCATTTCTAGAACCTATAATCACAGGTATCCGTTGATGAATATGGGTTGGTTTCACCGTTAGAATTGGTTCATAACCCGTTGAACTTAACCCTCCTGCTTGTTCAATAATAAAACTCATAGGATTAGCCTCATACATTAAACGGAGGCGCCCTGGCTTGCTAGGATCTTTATGATCTTTTGGGTACATAAAAATCCCACCTCGAGTAAGAATACGATAAACTTCGGCTACCATAGAAGCTATCCATCGCATATTAAAATTCTTACCCCTCGGTCCTTCTTTACCTTGAAGGCACTCTTGAATATACCGCTGTATAGGTGCTTCCCAAAAACGCTGATTAGATATATTAATTGCAAACTCAGAAGTATCTTCTGGAACAGTCATATTTGGGTGAGTAAGTACAAAATCGCCTACGTCTCGATCTAGAGTAAAACCATTTACCCCATGACCAGTGGTTAGTACAAGCATAGTAGTAGGGCCATAGACACAAAAGCCTGCGCATACTTGTTGTGTGCCTAGCTGCAAAAAGTTCTCATCTTTAGGATGAGTTACTCCATTAGGAGTATGCAGAACCGAAAAAATTGTACCTACAGATACATTAACATCAATGTTGGAGGAACCATCGAGAGGATCAAAAAGAAGTAAATATTTACCTTTAGGGTATTGGTTAGGAATTGAGATAATTTCTTCAACTTCTTCAGAAACCATACCACTTAGATATCCAGTCCACTCTAAATCTTTAACCATAACATCATTACTAATGATATCTAGTTTTTTTTGACCTTCTCCTTGGATATTTTCAGTACCGGCGGCTCCAAGTATATGCATGAGACCACTACGATTTACAAGATTTGAGATCTTTTTACAAGAAACCGCAACCTGATTTAATAATCCTGCAAGATCATGATCAATGCTTGAGTGTTTAATACTTTCTTGAGAAATAAATTGATTTAAAGAAATGTGGTTATGCATAAGGCATATATCCTTTCTAAATTATTATTAAAATATCCTAAATTTTAGATCTGTTTAATTAAGATTTCACCTTGACCTAAACAGGCCATATCGCCGCAAAAGCGATTTACTCGATGAATTGTCATTTCAGGATTAGATAATTGGGTATCTAATTTTTTATAAGAGTCCAACATGAAAGGTAAAAATTCTAAATTATGGACTCCACAATCATTAAAAGTTGCACTTAGTTTATTTGGCTTTTGCCAAAGTAGTAAGGAACCTCGTTTCATTCCATACCCAATATAACTCCCAGTACCACCAAGTATAGCAATTGTACCAGCTATCATTCGAGAGCCTAAATAATCTCCTGTATCACCTTCAATTAAAAGTGTACCCCGACGCATTTGATCTCCCACTCGATCGCCACTATTTCCTTTAACAATTACAATACCTCCAGACATACCAGTTCTATTATTAGGTGCTGCAGCCCCAAGGAAATCATTACAATTTCCATAAACTTTAAGTAACCCATCTTTCATTTCACAAGCGGTAAAACTATCGGTATTACCATAAACAGTAATTTCTCCACCCGACATACCCATACCTGTATAAAATCCACAGGATCCTTGTATAGTAATTTTTCCATCAGATAAATCCTTACCAATATAATCTATCTTTTGAATTTGCCCAGAAAAAATAATATGATTTATATCATTTCCATCAATATTAAAAAGTTCGCCTATTCTGATTTTTTGATTACCTACATATAAAAGATAAGCTTTAATTTCAGTTAAAGATAAATGAGATAAATTTTTTGGAATCAGAAAGGATACATCTATTCTTTGGGCTGGAGGATGATTTAGCGTGAAGGTTAGGGGCGTAGTTTTCACTTAAGTTATCATATCATGGAGATGAAAGTGAAACGATCCTAGGCGACCCTCATAATTACCTGCACTAATTTTAATAATTCCGTTTTTTTTCCCAAAATTGCATATGGTAGATATACCTACTTTCATAGCTCTATTAATATCTTCTTTTGAGAGACCATCAATAATAATTTCCATTACCGATTCAGTTTCATAAGTGAGTTTAGTAGCTATCTGTCCTCTTAAGGTAGGGCAAAAAATCGTATTAGTAGAGGCTTTAAGCATTTTATATTTAGATCCTACTTTTGATCCGGAACTAGTCATTCCTCCAGGGAAAGGTGTGATTACATTCGGTAATTTTTTAATGGCTGATACTGCTGCTTCACAGGCAACTAAAATTTGAGATTGGGATTTAGCAAATACGAGAAAATTACCTCCACCGATTGCAGAGACTATTCCTGCTGTTTCCTCCGTAAAAAATTCCCCTCCCATAATAGGAATTCGCCAATAGCGACGATTTTGAATAAGTTTAGAAATCTGAAATCCATCACCAAAAAACCTTAAGTAACTTCCCAAAGGGATAGTTTGATCACTATTAATCCCAGAAAATAAAGCAACTGTAGGTGTAGTAAGTACACATTGGCTAACTCTGAGCGTAACCTGTTTAGTAAGGGTTTTACTGCCTAGAGCAAATAATAAAACTGAAATACCAGGTCTTTTATCCGGGGTTTCGGTAGGCGTAAGAATCCTTTCTATACCTGCTTCACAACCACAACCTACAATCGAGGTGGCAAATCCAGTTACTGCTGATGCCGCATGATAAGCCCATTTTAAAGTACGTGCAGTAATTATTATTCGAGTTGCTTTCATGGAGAAAGCTTCAGCATAGGTAGATTCTATTTCTACTCCATTAATCACCATATTTTATTTATAGCACGGATGAATATAAATATGACCTTGTTTATCTCCAATAATCTCTTCATCATTCATTTTAAAATTACTTAATTTTAAAGAAAGATAGCGATCAAAATAATTCTGCAAATCCTTTTCTATGGAATCATCAAAAGAAGGACGAACAATATGGGTTGTTCCTACTAATGCAGGGTTAAGTAATTTCCCGTTCTTTACAATCAGCTCTCCATCTTTAAAAACATAGGTAGGCTGTGCAAACATTCTTTCTTTATCTTGATGATCAGTATGGATGGTAATATCTGCATCAGCCTTTATATCTAAGTGCCCTTTATTAGTAAGACCTAATAGTTTTGCAGGACCTGAGCGGGTAATAATAGCTATTTCATAAAGTGAATACTCTCTTTTTATAGATTTAAGGATACTTACTTTTACCGCATCTGGATGAAGCGTAGCGAGCATATCATCACGAAAACTACGATCCATCAATAATCGAATAATATGAGGATACGTAGTAAATAAAGCTCCTGCTGGATGATCAGTGGTTAGGCATACTTGCCAAGGGTTATTTATTAATAAAAAAATTTCTAACCCAATAATCCACTGTAAAGAATTTACAAAAGATTTATCTTGGTATTTAAATGGAACAATACCACAACCAGAATGACATGATTCATCTATCCATATTCCCTTCTTAGGATAAGCATGAATAAAGTGTGCATACTGTTGCATACTATCTGCAGATACGGACACAGTCTGTCCAAATAAAATTTGGCCTACATCAACAGTAATATTGGGATGATTATTAATTGCTTCTGCAACTTGGGCTGCTCCTGAAGAAAATTTACGGTTTCCCTCTTTACTATAACTATGGAATTGAACATGAGCAAAGTGAGCAGGTAATCCCTCGCATGCATGAATAGTTTTTAGCGTAGTCTCTAAATTTCCAGGTACTCCTAAGTTGCACCCATGTATATGAAGTGGATGAGGAATACCTAAGTCATAGACTGCTTGAGCTAGGTGAAGTAAAATTTGGCGAGGAGTAATTCCATAGAAAGGACCTACTTCATCTAAATCTAATTTTCGTTGATTAAATTTAAAAGCATTAACCCCTCCTGGGTTAACTACTTTAATACCTAAGCAATAACTTGCTGATAAAACCCAAGCCACATAGTGATTAATTAATTCTTGATCAGTATGTTTAGCAATGCTTTGAAGTAGATAATCATCATTACCTAATAAAGCATAACCTCCTTTATCAATCATGGGAATATCACCCATTTCTAGGTGAGCTTGGCGGGCATTTATAGGAGATATAGCAGGCTCAAATGCAGCAGTATAACCCATTTTTGCGTACTCATAGCCTATATCAAACGTATTAGGAAGTACTGAAGAGAAAGAACGATTATCGATTTTCTTAGGAAATAACATCCGAGCTAAATTGAGCGATCCACCACCAATATGGCTATGAATATCAATTGCTCCTGGCATAATAATTTTATCAACTACATCATATTCTAAATCGAAGTGGTTATCCCGAGGAGGTGCTGCAATTTGCCCGTTTTGAATATAAATATTTCCAATCTTACCCTCAATCTGATGAGTGGGATCGTAGATAACCCCACCTGTAAGTTTAATGATCATAGACTACTCTCATCTAAAGACGGGTAAATTATCTATTATTATTTAAGAATAGTATTAATTATTTCTGCAGTACTAGGTAGATTCGTATTTCTTAGTTTATATAAGGGAATTACCCTATGATCAGAGCAAAAAATATGCCCACTATGATCAATTCCAGGCGTGCCTATTGGAATAAAAACTTCAGGATCTTGCGTAAAATTCATCCCAGATCTTCCTAACACTATTGTGGGTATAGAATATATAGGAGGAGAGAATTTTTGATCAAAAGCAGAAATCCAGATTAAAGAATCTGCTTCTTCTGAATTTAAAATACGCTCAGCTGCATACAAATAGGGGTCATATCCAGAATAACCTGAAGAGAAACTTATCCTCGTAGGATATCCTGTCTGCCAAGTGCATACTTGGTATGCACTAATTTCACTTGGCAATTCCCAAAATGGAAAAACTGAGCATCGGGTAGTGTGATTAATTAGTCCGATAAACTCGATGAGAATTTGAATAGTTAGCTCTTTATGGGAAATAGGCCACTGATCTATAGCCCAAGTTACTACGCTATAACGAGCTCGCTTTAATAATTCAACTAAAGAACACAATCGCTCTACAGGAACACCAGCAACTGTTTTAGCTTGTAGTATGCTACCTATAGTAATTGCCTTTAGCGTAGCTAATATTTCTGGAAGATCCCTAGGATCATAATTAATAATAAGTGGTGATGGGAGATAAGGCGGATGTTCTTTTAGAATCTCAAGAGAGCATCCTAAATAAATTATTTTTCTTTGTATAGGGTGTGAATAGAGCGAATCTTGATTATTCCAAATGTAGCGCTCTAAAAAATTTAAATAATTTGATTCTAAATTACCACCTATAACGAGTAGAAGATCAGCACGATTTTTAACCTCAGCTAGAGTTGTACCTATAAAACCGTTATATTGAATAGCAAAAATACTAGTTAGACCAGAGGCTGCATAATCAACAGTAGCACCATAGTACTTCGCTAATTTTAATGCGGCTTGAATTCCCGCTACATCAGTGGCTAGACCTGATAGTAAAGGTAGCTGTGATTGATTTAGAATACTAATAATATAATCAATAGCTTCTACCAAGCTAGCGGGATTACCTTTAATTTTAGGCTGACTATCCCCTAATTCTTGTTCAAATCCATTTTTAGTAATTTCACTATTATTTTCTAAAACAGTAGCTTGGTGGTTATGAATTTTTATCCTGAGGTTATCAGATCCAACACTATCAAATGGATTAGGTACCTCATTCCACAAATGATCTCCAATTGGGAGAATCATTCCTTAAAAATAAAGGGCAGATTCTATGTATTTCACCTTTAGGATTTTATTTTATAGAGTTGGCACTCTATTTCTTTATTGCGTAACTGTTCTTGGATAATATTTAATTGATTTGGATCATTCTTAGGACCAATCCGAACTCGGTGCCAAATATTATCCCCAGTAGTTACTGTTTGTACGGTAGCTTCTATACCCATGGAGGCAAGTGTGGATCTACGCTTATTCGCCTGATCGTAACTGTGAAATGATCCAGCCTGTAAAACATAGGATTCTGAAGGAATTTGTTGAGATGAAGAGTCCCTTTGGATAGCCACTTTATTAGGCTTATATGGTTGGGAGTTGTAGTGTTGCAAATGGGTAATTCCTGTAGTTTCTATACTAGGTAATAATGTATAGAATTCGAAGTGATGAGTATTAGATGCTTGAATAGGATTTGTACTCTCTGATACTTCCTCTAGCTTTGCTTGAGTAGATTCTAAATCTTCCCATGGATCCCAACTTTGGAATAATACAATCAAGCTACAAGTAGCTAAAACGGCAACAAGCCATAACCAAGGTTTTAGCTCGCGGTGATTATCATCGATAAGATAAGTTTCATTATTTTGATTAGAGGACATAGGCTACATAGATTCTGGTGTAGAAACATCTAATAAGATTAAACCATTTTTTATTGTTTGTTTTACTACCATAATTAAGACTAAGCGAGCATTTCTTAACTTAGAATTTTCTATTACTAGTA
The DNA here is from genome assembly GCF_945836005.1 of Candidatus Nitrosacidococcus sp. I8. Lineage (NCBI taxonomy): Bacteria > Pseudomonadati > Pseudomonadota > Gammaproteobacteria > Chromatiales > Chromatiaceae > Candidatus Nitrosacidicoccus > Candidatus Nitrosacidicoccus urinae. Next base: position 11,113 of record NZ_OX241534.1, read on the forward strand.
AAACAGAATTATTGTAATAGATATGGAATCTTTTAGCCAACTCTAAAAGATAATAAGCAAGTAGATGAGGGGATCCTTGGGTAGCTGAATTTTCAATGATTTCTGGATATGAAGAAAGATGATACAATAAATCAACTTCATCAGGTTGATTAAGTAAGCTAATATTTTCTTTACCTTGATTGAGATCGAAAATTAATTTTTTAGCTTCCATTTGCCGAAAAATACTAGAAATTCTAGCGTGAGCATATTGAATGTAATATACAGGGTTATCATTGCTCTTTGACTTTGCTAATTCTAAGTCAAAATCCATATGCTGATCAGCACTTCGCATAATGTAAAAAAAACGGGCTGCATCTTTGCCTACTTCTTCATATAATTCTCGCAGGGTAACAAATTCACCACTACGGGTGGACATTTGCACCTTTTCTTTACCACGATATAGAGTAGCAAACTGAACAAGCTTTACTTCTAACTGTTGCGAGTTAAAATTTAATGCATGGAAAAATGCTTTAATTCTTGGGATATATCCATGGTGATCAGCACCCCAAATATCAATAATTTTATCGTATTTTCGCTTAACCTTATTTAGGTGATAGGCAATATCAGAAGCAAAATAAGTAAATTGACCATTTTCCCGGATAACTACCCGATCTTTCTCATCACCAAAGTTTGTAGAACAAAACCACCAAGCATTGTCTCTTTGGTAAAGATAATTAAGTTCTTTAAGTCGATTAATTACCTCTTCAACCGCACCTTCTTCTATTAAAAAGTGCTCAGAAAACCACTGATCGTACTCAATACCAAATTCTATTAAATCGGTGCGAATATTATCTAAAATACTTCTAAGCCCTAGAGTGAAGATTATTCTGTAGTCATCATTACCTAAAACTTGCTTAGCTCTTTGAATAAGAGAATCTAAGTATTGTTCATGATTATTTTCCGTAAGATTTGGCAAAGATTGAAAAATTTCTTCTATAGAAAAGCAAAATTTCTCTCCATAAGTATCTTTAGCTATATTAGCTATATCCCAGACATAACTACCACGATAACCATTGTCTGGAAATAATAGAGTATTGCCCCATAATTCTAGATATCGTAACCAGATACTAATAGCCAAAATATCCATTTGGCGACCAGCATCGTTTACATAATATTCTCGATGAACTTTATAACCTACAGCAGCAAGTAATCGAGCTAAACTATCGCCATAAGCTGCACCTCGCCCATGACCTACATGCAGAGGACCAGTAGGATTGGCTGAAACGAATTCAATATGTATTTTTTTATCTTGACCTATCTGACTATGACCAAAGAGGTCTTTTTTTTCTAGAATTTCAGGAATAATTGCTTGAAAGGCAGATAAGGTCATAGTGAAGTTGATAAACCCAGGACCAGCAACTTCTACCTTCTCTATATCAGGATGAGAAGGTAAATATTGGATAATAAGTTTTGCAAAGTCTTGTGGTGATTTTCTTGTCTTTTTGGCAAGAACCATAGCAATATTGCTCGCAAAATCCCCATGGGCTTTACTTCGTGTTTGCTCAATTAGAATTTGGATTTCACTATCAATGTTTATACCCTCTTGATTTAAAAAAGAAAGGGAAGTTTTAATGGATTGTTGAATTATACTTTTCAAAAGATTCTCAAAAAATTTAAGGTGATTACATTAAATTTATAGGATCTACATCTACAGACCAGTGAACTTTTCTTGCTGTTTTTAAGGAAGCAAGCTTTGGTATCCAAAGAGATAACAATTGCTGCAAGTAATTTCTTGAAGATCCTTGTAACAATAATTGAGCATGATAGTAATTACCTTGGCGCTCCATAGATGCAGAAACCGGCCCTAATAAGGTTACCATGCCCTTAGGATCTAATTCTATAATTATATTTCTAGAATCTTCTAAAAATAGAAGAGGTGTATTTGCGTTCAATGATTTTGCCCTTAGTAGGGCCAAATACCCATAAGGAGGTAATCTGGCTTGGTATCGTTCTTTTAAAATCAACTCAGCACTATAATCATACCCATCATTAATTAAGGATTGAAGAAGAGGATGTTCTGGATAGCGCGTTTGAATTAAAACCTCACCTAATTTACTACCTCGACCAGATCGACCTATCAATTGGGTGATAAGCTGTATCATTCTCTCTGCTGATCTAAAATTACTGCTAAATAACATTTGATCCGCATCTAAAATACCAACTAAAGTAAGATTTGGGTAATCATGCCCCTTTGCTAGCATCTGTGTTCCTACTAAAATCTGATATTTCTTATTATGAATATCCTCAAATATTCTGTTAAAAACCCCTTTTTTTCGAGTCGTATCTCGGTCAACACGTATTATTTTGGTATTTGGGAAAAAATGTTTTAGTCCTATTTCTACTTGTTCCGTACCTAATCCTTGTGGTTGCAGGATCGGATGAGTACATCGAGGGCATTTAGCTGGAATAGGGCTCTTATAACCGCAATGGTGGCAACATAAGTGATAATTTTGTTGGTGGACCACCATATAAGAATCGCAATTCTGGCAAGGTATTGCAAACCCGCAATAATTACAAATTAAGGTAATCGCAAACCCTCGTCTGTTAATAAATAATAGAGCTTGATTATCTTGTTTTATATGATTTTGTAAAGTAGAGAGCATTTCAGATGACATTCCAGCTTCTAAACTACAAGATCGGATATCAATAAGACGAACTTGAGGCATTTTAGCTGCCCCTACTCTTTGAGAGAGTTTTAATATCTGGTAGCGCTCTCGTTTAGTATTTTCTAAACTCTCCAGCGAAGGGGTCGCACTACCTAACACGATAGGTATATTTGCCTGATGTGCTCTTATAATTGCTAAATCTCTAGCGTGATAGCGAAATCCTTCCTGCTGCTTAAAGGATGGATCGTGCTCTTCGTCAATTATAATTACACCAAGATTTTGCAATGGAGCCCATATTGCTGATCGGGTACCTATGATAATTGGTATTTTCCCTTTTAGCGTGGCAATCCAAGTATCTAGCCGTTCTTTTGTATTTAAAGAGGAGTGTAAGATTCCAATGGGATATTCAAAGCGATTATAAAACCGTGATAAAATTTGCGGAGTAAGCCCAATTTCTGGGACTAAGATGAGTGCCTGTTTTTTTTTAGCAATAATCTCAGAAATTATTTCTAAATATACCTCTGTTTTACCACTGCCTGTCACGCCCTGAAGTAAAAATGGCTTAAATTTCAGATGATTAGCAATAATAGTGGTAGCAGTAATTTTTTGCTCGATAGTTAATTGAAAAATTATTTTTTCCCCAGAAAACTGTTTATCTTTTGCAAGGGCGATAGGACTCTCTCTGTTTTCAATCCATCCTTTAATGCTTAAACTAGAAAGGCTACTCTGGCAAGATCCTAATTTTGCCTTAATTTGAGTTGTACTTAATCCTTCTGGGTGCTGGTAAAGCAATTTTATAAGCTGTTCTTGCCGAGGTGCTTTACGAAAAATCATTAAATCAGGGGTTAGATTTTTTCCTTTAGAGGATAGAAACCATTTAGAAATGCTAGGAGGTTTAAGCACGACTCCCCGTTGTAGCTGTTGAGGTAATGCGGTAAAGAATACTTCCCCTGGCGGGGCGTGATAGTATTTTATGGCCCACAGAAAAAGATTCATTAAAGATTTGGGAATAATAGGAATCCTATCGATACAAGATAGGGCATATTTTAATTTGTGGGGAGGAACACTACTGCAGGTAACAATGGCAACTAAAATACCAATGATGTTTCTTGTCCCAAATGGGACTTGTATTCGTATTCCAATTTTTAATTCTTGATGAGAAGCACCAAGTGGCGGAAAATAATCAAAATAGTGGAGTACTGGAGAGGGGATAGCAATCCTAAGAATCTTAGAAGAAACTGCCATTCATTAATAATATATGTAATCTATCTCCTATAATGAACGCTTCAAACCCTCCTCTACCTCAAGACGCTTAGGATTATTTATTAAAATTTCTATAAGAGTTAAAGCAAAATCCATTGCAGTACCAGGTCCTCTTGATGTGATCACATTACCATCTATTACAACCGGATCATTACAAAGCGTGGTAGTTGGTAAATTTAACTTATCTAAAAACCCCGGGTATCCCGTTGCTTTTTTGCTATCAAGTAGCCCAATATCTGCAAATACAGTAGGTGCAGCACAGATCGCAGCAACTTTATTTCCTTGTCGTACAGTATTTTTTAGTAATACGTGAATACGAGAATCTGAATTTAAATTAGCAGCACCAGATGCTCCTCCGGGTAGCACAACCATCGTAAACTCCTGATCTACAATAGTATCGAGAGTGGTATCCGGGATTAAGCGAATACCCCGGCTACCTACAATCGGCTGATCATTAAGGCCGGCAGTAATGACTTCGATGCCTGCGCGACGCAATAAATTAATCAATGTAACTGCTTCAAGTTCTTCACAACCTTGAGCTAAAGGGATAAGTACACGTGGCATTACCAACTATCTTAAATTACCAAAAAATTAACTTTTACTTTCCTATTGCAGCAAGAGCACTAAGTCCTTTAAGAAGATTTAAAGCTTCATACAAAGGATAGTCCTCAATAGCAAGATGGGCTTCTTCTTGATTCTCTTTAGGTGCTTCGTTTTTTTTACTATCATTACTTAAGTGGTGAGACAGATTTGCTTCTTTTACAGAAGAATCATTATCCGCACCATCCACTGCAGAAACTTTGATATTATCCAATTTAATATCTGGAACAATTCCCTCAGCTTGAATCGATCGTCCGGAAGGGGTGTAATACCTCGCCGTGGTTAGTTTTAGTGCGGTATCTTCTGTTAGAGGTAAAATAGTCTGTACTGACCCTTTTCCAAAGGTTTTTGTACCCATGACGATTGCTCGATGATGATCTTGAAGTGCCCCCGAAACAATTTCTGATGCAGAGGCTGACCCACCATTAACTAATACAACCATAGGTGCATTTTTAAGTACATCACCAGGAGTAGCTCTAAAGCTTTGCTTAGACTGAGGATCCCTACCTTCTGTATATACGATTAGTCCTTTTTCTAGAAAAGAATCAGAAACTTCTACTGCTGCACTAAGGACACCACCTGGATTGTTACGTAAATCTAATACTAATCCCTTTAAGTTTCCTCCACTCTCTTTTGTGAGTTTTTTAATCTCATTTTCTACATTCGCCCCAGTTTCTACTTGGAATTGGCTAATACGCACATAGCCATACCCCTTCTCTAGCGTTTTGCTTTTAACACTTTGTACCTTAATAATTGCCCGAATAATATTAAATTTAAGAGGTTGTGGCTCTCCTTGTCGAATAATAGTCAAAGTAATCTGAGTTCCTGGCTTCCCTCGCATTTTGTCTACAGCTTCTCCAAGACTGAGATCCTTGACAGGTTCATTATCAATGCGAATAATTAAATCTCCAGCTTGAATTCCAGCTTTTTGTGCAGGCGTGTCATCAATAGGGGAAACTACTCGAATGAAGCCATCTTCCATACCAACTTCAATCCCTAGTCCGCCGAACTTTCCAGAGGTGCCAATTTTTAATTCGCTATAAGATTGAGGATCTAGGTACGCCGAGTGAGGATCTAGATTTGATAACATTCCTCGGATAGAGCCCTCGATAAGGGTTTTATCATCCACAGGTTCAACGTAGTTACGTTTGATCTCTCCAAATATTTCTGAAAAAGCCCTAAGCTCATCCAAAGGCAAAGAATCGGGTTTATTCTCTAAACGCCCAGCAAGTACCATCGAACCAAATATGAAGCCTATACCTAAAGTAAGACTAGTAGTTGCTATAAGCACATCACGTTTTGAGAAACTCATAAACTATCCTTTTGAATTTAAATATCTTACACAAATTCTTAAAACTATATTGGCATAAATGATTCGCCATAGTAACTGACGATTTATTTATGACTTAATAGCCTTTTTCCTATTTTTGATAAAGCTGCTAAAGCACGGCTCATTTACTTACACTAGATAAGGAGGGAACGTTCATTATATATGATAGAACACTATAGGGTAATTATACGGAAAAACTATATTATTTATGAAAAAATTTATTACAACACGCCAGTATAACGGTAGTGTAACCTGATAATAAAGGAAAGAGTTAGAGTTTATATTTCGCAAGATTTTCCGATACAATAAGCAAACCCCTACATAGCTTATTAGGAATTTTTTTATTAATGAATAATCGCCTTTTTGAATTTTTTACAAATCATTGGATGCTATCTGTTTCATTAGTAGCAATTATAGCTGCATTAGCAGTAGATCCTATCGTACGACGACGACGAGGAATTAGAACAATTTCTGTTGTAGAGATTACTCGATTGATAAACCAAGAAAATGCTCAAGTGGTAGATATTAGAGAGGGGAAGGATTTTGATAAAGAGCATATCTTAGATTCAATGAACGCTCCTTTATCTACATTTATCACTGGAATTGCGAGATTAGATCGGTTTAAAGATCGCCCTTTAATACTTATTTGGGGTATTGGTCAAAGTGTACTGAATATTGCTGCTCAATTAAGTAAACGAGATCATAAGGCTATCTATATTATAGAGGGTGGTATTGAAACATGGCGACAAGCAGATATGCCTTTGTTTAGTGGTAGAGATAAAGATCATCACCATAAAGATAAGCCAAAAGATCAAATAACCCTTGAAAAGAGCTCTGAATCTCAGATATCACCAGAATCTGAGCTAGGCAATCATCAACCTTCTATAATCGATAAATCCAAGAAAAAAACTAAAAAACATAAGAATAAAAAAGTGGCCTATGAATAGGATAATTCCTAAAGTGGTGGTTTACACTACTGCTTGGTGTCCCTACTGTATCAAGGCTAAAGCATTATTAAATAAAAAGAATATCAGCTATACAGAAATTCGAGTTGATCTTGAGCCTTGGCAGCGTGCAGTTATGATTGAAAAAAGCAGTGGTCGGAGAACTGTACCTCAAATTTTTATCGACAATGAGGCTATCGGTGGTTGTGATAATCTTTTTTCTCTTGATCACCTAGGAAAACTAGATGATCTATTTGGCCTTAATATAAATTAAGGCATTTTATATTTTACAAATCAAAAAATTTAGGAATTTAGCATGGCAACAAATGGTACCTATCAAAAAGAGGGTAATGAACAACAAAACCAACAACCTCAATTTAATATTCAAAAAATATATGTTAAGGATTTATCTTTTGAAACGCCTAACTCTCCTCATATTTTTACAAAGGAGTGGAAACCTGAGATAAATATCCAGCTTAGTAGTAAAAATGAGCAGATCGCTGAACATATATACGAAGTGGTACTATCTGTAACTGCAGCAGCTAAGATAAATGACCAAACCGCGTTTCTAACTGAAGTGCAACAAGCAGGTATTTTTAATCTGGTAGGATATACCAAAGAAAACTTAGGACCTCTATTAGGTAGCTATTGTCCAGCTGTCCTATTTCCATTTATTAGGGAGGTAGTTACAGATTTAGTCACTAAGGGAGGATTTCCTCCGCTATTGCTAGCACCTGTTAATTTTGATGCTTTTTATGCACAACAATTGCAGCAACAAAAATCATCTGTAGATACAATTAAAAACTAATACTACATATATTAAGTAGTTAATCCTTTGTTCCATGAACTTTAATAGTCAAAATACCCTTGTACTAGGTGCCGGATCTTGGGGTACTGCTCTTGCCGTATTGCTAGCACGAAATAAAACGCCTACTTATTTATGGGGGAGAGATCAAAAACAAGTAGAGATAATGACTCGTGAGGGCTGTAATCAGCGTTATTTGCCTAATATTTCCTTTCCTCCTCTATTAACACCTATATATGATTTACAACAGGCACTGAAGCATACTAACCAAATTATTATCGCAGTTCCTAGCCATGCTTTTCGACTAACCCTTGAATGTATTACATTTAGAAATATACCTATAAAAACTCCTATTATTTGGGCTACTAAAGGATTGGAGCTAGGAACAGGAAGATTATTGCATGAAGTTGCTATTGAGGTTTTGGGATCAGACTATCCTATTGCTATTCTCTCAGGACCTACTTTTGCCCATGAAGTTGCAATGGGATTACCCACTGCAGTTACAATAGCAACTACTTACCCTGCTGTTTTTACCTATCTTGCTCATTGTTTACATGGTAATACTTTCCGTCTTTATACAAGTAATGATCTGATCGGGGTACAGCTAGGTGGGGCAGTAAAAAATATTTTAGCAATTGCTGCGGGTATAAGTGATGGTCTTGGTTTTGGATCTAATACTAGGGCTGCATTAATTACTCGTGGACTTGCCGAGCTAATTCGTCTTGCGTTAGCAAATGGTGCAAAAAAAGAAACATTAATGGGACTATCTTGTCTTGGCGATTTGACTTTAACTTGTACTGATAACCAGTCTCGCAATCGTCGTTTGGGTTTAGCTCTGGCTCAAGGAAAAACTTTAAGCGAAGCACTAGCTTTAATTGATCAAGTAGTCGAAGGTATAGAGGCTGCTAGGCTTGTATCTATAAGAGCAAGACAAGCGAATGTAGAGATGCCTATTGTAGAGCAGGTTTATCAGGTATTGTATTGTAATCAAGATCCTAAAAGGGCAGTTGAAATGCTTTTAAATAGGGAGCAAAAACCTGAGCATACCTAAGTTAGTAATAAATAATATAAAGTACCAATTTTCCTTTTTTCAGCTAATAAAGCTATTTTTTCTACTTTTATTATCCTTAAGCTTAATAGCATGTAGCTTTCATAAAAAAGCAATTAAAAAAGAGGAAAGCGGTGATGATAGTAAAAATAAGATTATTTGGAGTTCAGGCGATCAATATATAAGTTTAAATACTGGTGATGGGATTATAAATAACCAGCATCCAGTTTCAATTACAGAATCTGATATGCGTACTATATTAGAATCTCTTACGATACCAAAGCGTCAACTTCTTGTTCAAGAAGAGCTTCGCCCTATTTTTTCTCCCGCTGAAATTTTACAACTAAGCACATATTTACCCAAAGGACTCGTTTTAGCTGATCCAGATCAGGATATTATTTTTGTAATCATGGGATTTCAAAAAGGGATTATGGCTAAGGAAAAGGTTGTAAATACTGGGCGAGTATTTTTTAGGGATAACAAGTTAAATATTATTTTTGGAAAACTTCAAGAGGAGGTTCGAGGTATAAATCATCAAACTGGTGAGATGATTGATCGTCGTTTACATCCATTTACAGTAGGATCTCGCCGTTTTGAATCTAAAATACCTACCACCATTACTCTAGGAGATGGTAAAGCACTCTATTTAGACTATAAGAGTAATAGGATGAGAAGAGATTGGCTAGTTTTAGACGTACCCACTATTCTTGCAGAGGCTAAAAACTCAAGTAACAAAGCAGAAAATGAAGCGAGTGGTAGTGGTACAGGTAATGCTCAAATCAGTGCAGAAGTTTTAGAGGATATTAATAATAATAAATTGGATATTCAGAACATGAAAAAGGATCTATCAGGCATTAAAGAAGTACTTTTCGAGCTTAAGGAACATATGTTGGAATTACAGCAAGAAAAGTAAAATTAAAGACGTGCGCGCCGATCTCTAAGTTTAAAGCCCAAAAGGGATTGCTCAATTCCTCGAGTTAAAGCAAGCACCTTAAATAGCTCTCCCATTTCACCGGGTAAGATGAGTCGCTTTACTTGATTGCTTATTTCTAGCATAGTACGCGTTGCTCTTTGCGATTCTTTAGCAATTAATTTATCTAAACCGCAAGATAGTAAAAAATCTGCTTGGCTACAATAGCCTGCAATACTAAGATTGCTATTTTTCCCTGCTTCTGCAAGAGCAGTAAAATCTATATGGGCAGTAATATCCTGTAATCCTGGGAAAAAAAATGGATCTGAATGAGCATGTTGTTGGTAGTGGCACATTAGCGTACCTTCAGATCGTTGCCAATGATAATATTCATGCTGTGGAAATCCATAATCGACGATAAAAATCACTCCCTGATGTAAACAATGAGCAAACTCAGTAATCCAGCGCTCCATCATTAAATTAATTTCGGAAATATAACTAAATTCAGCGCTGAGATCAAAATTAAGGAAGGGTCTGATATTATTAATTCGATTATCTAAGATGAGATCACTCAGTGGCCCACTTTCCCAAATAAATTCTCCTTGCCGATCGCAGCTTACATAGCGCTCCCAACTACAATCTGCTTCAATCTGAATACAATGTATTGGCATTGCATCGCAAACTTCATTAGCAAAAATGATGCCCTGAATAGAATTAGGTAGCCTATCTAGCCAAATAATTCTTGGCATAAGATTTGGAATTCTCTGAGATAAATAGGTTTGTTGTCGTTGTCGAAGATCTGCACTTAATTCTAAAATAAGATACTGCTCAGGGAGGCAATCCCTATCTGCTAGTTCGATAAGAATATCTGCAGCCATTCGTCCTGATCCAGCACCAATTTCTAAAATATTGCCTTTTTTTAAGATCGCTAGAACTTCTTGTGCTGCCAGAGCTAAACAACGGGAAAAGAAAGAAGAAATTTCAGGAGCAGTAATAAAATCTCCTAGGTAACCAATTTTAGGCAATGATGCCATGTAATATCCCAACCTTGGTGTATACAGGGCTAGTTCCATAAAACGAGAAAAAGGGATTGCTCCACCTGCTTGGTAAATATTCTCTTGGATTAAACCTTGTAATTCCTTGCTATGAATAATCGCCTCTGGGCTGGGATAGGGTAGACTTTGAGAAGAAGCTATGGGCATAAGTAGAAGATAGAGTAATAAGCTATAGCGCTATCTCAATAGGCCATAAATTACTCAGAGATTTATTGAAACTAGACCAAAGATCTATATAAGTTCTCTTTAAGATTGGATGGGTACCATGAGGTGCAATTTCTGCGAGAGGTCGTAGTACAAAAGCATAGTGAATAATATCTTCCCTAGGAATTTGGATTTTTGGCTGTTGAAGATTAAGTATAAAATCATCATAGAGCAGTAAATCTAAATCAAGAGGGCGAGAACTAAATCGAGTACCACTTCGTTTACGACCGCACAATTGTTCAATATTATTAAAGTAGGATACTAAATACTCTACTGAATCAGTAGTATCAAACCCTACTACTAAATTGTAAAAACTATCTCCCTGAAATCCTATAGATTCACTTTCAAAGACTTGTGAAATTGTAAGAGGGGAATATTGGCTTTGTAATAAACAAATGCTAGTGCGAATATTTTTTTCTTTTTCAATATTACTTCCAATACTCACATATACACGGGCCATATTATGTAAATTACAAGTTAACTATAGCTATGAGTTAGTATAAATTCTTAAGATTGAGAACGCTCTATAATTACCCCCACACCTTGAGCACCTCGAACCGCATCTAATTTATCTACTCTAAGACGTAGCCAAGAAATTTTAAATTCTTGTAATATAATTTGAGATACTTGTTCTGCTAAAGTCTCTATGAGGAAAAACTCACTATTACCTACAAAATCAATCAGTCGTTTTGCCACTGCTTTATAATCGCAAGCATCATTAATGTCATCACTCATTGCAGCTTTAGCTACATCGGTTGCCATCTCTAGATCTAGGGAAATCGTTTGTTTGGTTTTACGCTCCCAATCATATATACCGATGATAGTTTCAATGCGTAAATTACTTAAATAAACGATATCCATTTTTAACTCACATATAATTTATACATAAATTGTTAATCATAACATGCTTATTTATTTAACTCTGCTTATAGCAGGCTATATTTTGGGATCTTTATCCAGTGCAATTATTGTCTCAAAACTAGCCCATTTAGGAGATCCTAGAAATTATGGATCAGGTAATCCAGGTGCAACTAACATATTACGCATAGGTGGTAAACGACTTGCTGCAATTGTATTGCTTGGAGATACCTTAAAGGGGTTCTTTCCAGTATGGGTTACAGGGTATATGAGTGATTATCCTTGGATAATTTCAGGTGTTGGACTAGCCGCATTTTTAGGTCATCTTTATCCTGTTTTTTTTAACTTTCGTGGAGGCAAGGGAGTTGCAACCGGATTAGGCGTCCTATTAGGGTTCAATTGGCTCTTAGGTATATTAGTTCTTGCAGTTTGGTTGTTTGTTTTTGGGTATAAAAAAATCTCCTCTTTATCTGCACTTAGTGCAGCAATTGCCGCACCTTTCCTTGCTTGGTGGCTTATTTCAGTGCCTGCTATTTGTATCGTAACTACAATAATGGCATTACTTTCCCTTTGGCGGCATCGTTCCAATATTGCTAGAATATTAAATCGCCGGGAAGATGGATTTTAAAATATTTATTTAGATTAAGTATAAATCACTCAACGACCATTTAGAGCGTACTTTGAAATTAGGATCTGTTTTTCGACCTGAAATCAGCGACTGATAGCCTGCAAATGCAATCATAGCCCCATTATCAGTACAAAAATCTAATCTAGGATAGTACACTTTAATTTTCATTTTTTTACTTATAACAGAGAATTGATTTCTTAGTGCCTGATTAGCACTTACTCCGCCTGCAACAATTAGATTCTCGTATCCTGTGTGCTGGATTGCTCGACAGCTTTTAGATACAAGTACATCAACTACTGAATCTTGGAAAGCACAGGCAATATCAGAAGCTGCTTCTATTCCATATTTTTTAAAAGTATTGAGAGCGTAAGTTTTAAGACCACTAAAACTAAAATCAAGATCGGGCCGATCAAGCATGGGTCGAGGAAAATAAAATCTATGGGAGTTTCCAACTTCAGCAAGTTTTGCTAGTGCTGGACCACCGGGGTAAGTTAGACCTAGTAGTTTTGCGGTTTTATCAAAAGCCTCTCCAGCTGCATCATCGAGAGATTCCCCTAAAACATGATATTTACCTATTTTTTCCACAGCGATTAATAAAGTGTGACCACCAGAGACTAATAAAGCACAAAAGGGAAGATCAGGTGGATCTGATTCTAACATGGGTGAGAGTAAATGCCCCTCCATATGATGAATTGGAATAGCGGGTATATTCCATGCCCAAGCTAAACTTCGACCTACAGATGCTCCTACTAAAAGGGCTCCAATTAATCCTGGTCCCGCTGTATATGCAACAGCATCTATATCTTGCTTGTTAAGATGCGCATATTCTAGAGATTCACGAATTAACGGCAAAAGTTTGCGAATATGATCTCGAGCGGCTAGCTCCGGTACAACTCCTCCATATTCAGCGTGAGTTGCTATTTGGCTATGAAGAAAATTTGCAAGTATTCCTTTTTCACTATCATAAATAGCAACTCCTGTTTCATCACAGGAGGTTTCTATCCCTAATATTCGCACAGTATAAAATACAATTGATTTTTTAATTAATGATCCGTAGAATTCTTTAGTTTTAATCTATTAATAGATGCTTATTCAATACATTTTTATAAATTAAGGAGATTTCATGCCAAATGTTAGAGTGAAAGAAAATGAACCTTTTGATATTGCTATTCGTAGATTTAAAAGAATTTGCGAAAAAGCAGGTATTCTATCAGAAGTTCGTCGTCGTGAATTTTATGAAAAACCTACCTCTGTTCGCAAGCGTAAGGCTGCTGCAGCTGTAAAACGTTCGATGAAAAAAGTAGCAAGAGAGCGAGCAAGGTATATTCGCTTATATTAATTATTTATTCTAAAAGAAGCATAGAATAAAAATTAATGACGATAGAAACTAGCCCATTAAAATTACGTTTACAGGAAGATGTTAAAACAGCAATGCGTACTCAAGATAGAGCTAAGCTTGGTGTTTTACGGATGATAATGGCATCTCTTAAGCAGTATGAAGTAGATACACGATCTATACTAGATGATGAAAAAATTATTGCATTACTAGATAAAATGCTGAAGCAAAGGCGAGAATCTACTGAACAGTATGAAGCAGCAGGTAGAAAAGAATTAGCAGAAAAGGAGTTATTTGAGGAGACTATAATACAAAACTACATGCCTGCTTTGCTAAGCGAAGATGAACTTGAAATCATGATCCGAAAGGCAATTGAGCAGGTGCAAGCAGTCACGGTTAAAGATATGGGGAAAGTAATGAATTTGCTTAAACCGCTTATCCAAGGTCGAGCTGATATGAAAGTAGTAAGTAATCAAATAAAAGGGAAACTTATAGCTTAAATATAAATTTTTAAGGAAGTTTTCTAATTTCAAGTAATGAAAGGAAAAATTCCTCAGGCTTTTATTAGCGATCTTATTGAGCGTACCGATATTGTATCTTTAATTGGTAGTCGGGTTGCCCTGCGTAAATCAGGTTACCAATATATTGCCTGTTGTCCTTTTCATAATGAAAAAACCCCATCATTTACCGTAAACCCACAAAAGCAATTCTATCATTGTTTTGGGTGCGGTACCCACGGAAACGCTATTAGCTTTCTTATTGCCTTTGATCACTTAAATTTTGTTGAGGCAGTAGGGGAGCTAGCCAAGCAAGCGGGTGTACTTATCCCAGGAGAAGAAGGACAATCTCTAAGTATTAACCAAAAGCTATACGATCTACTTGCATTTGCAGCTAGCTTCTATGCGGCCCAATTAAGAAAATATATAAATCATCAATATATTAAAACGTTTATTCAAAGAAGAGGATTAACTGAGTCTATTATCGATAAGTTTCAAGTTGGATTAGCTTTACCTTATTGGGATGGTTTGTTAAAAGCCATTCCTTCACCATTAAAACCCCATATTAAAAATTCTGGATTAATTATTAATAGGGGAGAAAAACCTAGTTACGATCGATTTAGAAACCGTCTTATCTTTCCAATTCATAATCGACAGGGAAAAATAATAGGCTTTGGTGGGCGACTTTTAGAAGATCATCCTACATATCCAAAATACCTAAATTCTCCTGAAACACCGTTTTTTCATAAAAGAAGAGAGCTATATGGTTTATATCAAGTTATTCAAGCATCACATAACCATGAGAAATTGCTAGTGGTTGAAGGATACATGGATGTACTTACACTTTTTAATCACGGTATAGAATATGCTGTAGCTACTTTAGGCACTGCCACTACTGTAGATCATCTAACTCGTCTATTCCAGATTGCTTCTACAATTGTGTTTTGTTTTGATGGAGACAACGCAGGTAAAAAAGCAGCTTGGCATGCTCTAGAAGTTGTACTACCTTTATTAAGTCAAGGGCGGGAAATTCAGTTTATTTTCCTACCTTATGGGGAGGATCCGGATAGCTTAGTTCGAAGTAAAGGGCGTAATACTTTTGAAGAATATATTGAAGGGGCGCAGCCACTATCTGAGGTGTTATTGAGTACAATAAAAGAGAAAGTAAATTTATATAGTATCGATGGTCGAGCTCGCTTAGTTGAATTGGCTTGGCCTTTAATATGTAAGATTCCTTCAGGTATCTACCGAGATATGCTACTTCTGCATCTTGCAGAAATAGCAAAAATAGAATACAACGTGCTAGTTAATAGGCTAGAGGCGAAAAAAAATAACTCTACAATTATTAGCCAAGAGCTAAAAAAAAATAAAAGTAAAGAAAATATATCTACACCAATACAAAAAATAATCACTATTCTTATTCAAAACCCTCATTTAATTGCGTTAGTTCCCAAAGATTTCTCGCTAGATGGAGTTGTGGGGTTAGATGTAGAATTACTCAGTAGTATTATTAAGCTGCTAATAGACAAACCTAATTCAAGTACAGGTGTTTTACTTGAACACTGGAGAAATTCAGGGTTAAATCCTTATTTAGAGCAGCTAGTAAAGAAAGAGTTATTCATTACTGATGAGAACATAGCAGTTGAATTAGAAAGTACAATTAATTGTTTAAAAAAACAAATTGCAGGCAAACAGGCGACTGTATTAGCTAATCATTTAGCTTTAAGTGATACAGAACAGAATAAATTACGTGCGTTATTAACTGTTAGATAGTTTTATAGGTATATAATAATTACACATTTAATGTAAACTACATACTAATATATAAACATACAACTTTGTATAAAGTTTGAAAAATGGAACAAGATCGCCAATCCCAGTTAAGATTGCTAATTATTAAAGGAAAAGATAGGGGTTACTTATCCTATAGTGAAGTTAATGATCACTTACCTGAAGATATTATAGACCCAGAACAAGTAGAAGATATCATTACTATGTTTAATGATATGGGGATTACTGTTCATGAGGACATATCAGAGACGGATGATCTAGCCCTTATGGATTCAACAGACATTGCTGATGAGGAAGTTGTAGAAGAGACTGCTGCTGCCCTTGTTTCTGATGGAGAATTTTCTCGAACCTCTGATCCTGTTCGCATGTATATGCGAGAGATGGGTAGCGTTGAACTTCTAACTCGTGATGGGGAAATTCATATCGCTAAAAAAATTGAGGAAGGCATGTATCAAGTTTACAGTGCTTTATCTCGGTTTCCAGATAGCACCGCAAAGCTGTTACAACAATATAAAAAAGTAGAATCAGGTGAGATTCGCATCTCTGATGTAATATCTGGATTTCATGATCTAGATGATAATACTACTACCCAAGTAGCTTCAGAGGAAGCTGAGGATTCAGAAAATATTGGTAAAGAAGAAGATAGCCAACTTGATCCTCAAAAAGTTAAAAAACAGTTTAACCAGCTTAAAAAAGTATATAAGCGTTATCAAGATACCCTAGTGGGCGGAGATGATAAAAAGCGGGTTAAAGCACTAGAAGCAATGAGTAAATGTTTTCTGGAGTTTAAACTTGTACCTAATACTTTTAAAGATCTTACAGATGAGCTGCATTCAACCGTTACAAAAATTCGTGAGCATGAGCGAGTTATTATACAAGTTGTCGTACATGAATCAGGAATGTTACGGCAAGAATTTTTGTCTTGCTTTCAAGGGCATGAAAGTGATTTGAGCTGGGTAGAAACTCACATTGAAGCAAAAAAGAATTACTCTCCTACTTTAAAGAATAATAAAGATATTATTCAAGCAGCTCAGAGAAAACTAGTTGCTTTAGAAAAAGCTGCTTGTATGAGTATTACTGAAATTAAAGAAACAAACCGATCTTTATCTATCGGTGAAGCTAGAGCTAAAAGAGCTAAAAAGGAAATGGTTGAGGCTAATTTACGCCTAGTCATTTCAATCGCTAAAAAATATACTAATCGTGGTCTTCAGTTTTTGGATTTAATTCAAGAAGGTAATATCGGCTTAATGAAAGCGGTAGATAAATTTGAATATCGCAGAGGATATAAATTTTCTACTTATGCTACTTGGTGGATACGGCAAGCAATTACCAGATCTATTGCAGATCAAGCACGGACCATTCGAATTCCTGTCCATATGATTGAAACAATCAATAAATTAAGTCGAATTTCTCGACAAATGCTGCAAGAAATGGGTAGAGAGCCCACTCCAGAAGAGCTTGCTGAGCGAGTAGAGATGCCAGAGGATAAGGTACGTAAAGTATTAAAAATATCAAAAGAACCTATTTCAATGGAAACTCCTATAGGAGACGATGAAGACTCTCACTTAGGAGATTTCGTTGAAGATATAGATACTGTTTCTCCTGCAGATTCTGCAATTTTTTCTGGATTACAGGAAACAACACAGGTAATATTATCAGGATTAACACCTAGAGAAGCTAAAGTGTTGAGAATGCGCTTTGGGATTGATATGAATACGGATCATACCCTAGAGGAAGTAGGAAAACAATTTGATGTTACCCGAGAGCGAATTCGTCAAATTGAAGCAAAGGCACTGCGTAAGCTGCGTCATCCTTCTCGTTCTGAGCAATTACGTAGTTTTTTAGATATAGGTAGAAAATGATTAAGCGGGGCCTATAGCTCAGTTGGTTAGAGCAGGGGACTCATAATCCCTTGGTCGTAGGTTCGAGTCCTACTGGGCCCACCAAGTTCTACTAATGGTTTTAAATAACTAAATGATAACCTTGATAAATTCAGCTAGGTTACAGCTCACTATAATTATTTGTATCATTTCTTGTTCTATCTTTTATTTTAGTGGGGAGTATCTAGCACTTCATCCTAGAATATTTGGGAATCAAATGTTTATTCCTAATATTACTACAGGAAGTTTTGCGTTTTTACTTAAAACAATAGGGCAGATTCTTTCTGTACCTGCTGTAATTATTACTATTAGGATATATATTGCAGAGAAGAATCGTATTCTAAATCAAAAAAATAGCTAAAACTACCATAATTGCTATTTATATCAGGTTGGTGGCCAGGGGCAGAATCGAACTGCCGACACAGGGATTTTCAGTCCCTTGCTCTACCGACTGAGCTACCTGGCCTTATTAGGATAATAACTATCCTCCATATACTATCACATATGAATTATTTAACAAGATTGTATCAATAGTTATATCGGATAGAATAGATCTTTTACTTACCAAGGTGGCTTATGTTTCCTGTCCTACCTATATTTCTTCTTGGATTGCCCTTTATTGAAATTTATTTATTTATCGTAATCGGTAGTAGAATTGGAGCAGGAGCTACGATTCTACTCTGCCTTATTACCGCATTATTAGGGGGAAATTTAGTCCGGTATCAGGGATTCTCTATTTTACGTAATGTCCAATCTATAGGAGCTAGAGGAGAGACTCCAGCACTCGAGATGCTAGAAGGTGTAGTGATTCTTATATCTGGTATTCTTCTAATTATTCCGGGATTTTTTACTGATTTTTTAGCTCTTTTAGGATTAATACCCAATATACGCAAGCTATTTATTACTTCTTTTATTTTTCGTAACTTTTCTAAAGTAACAATGTATAGTATCGGAACACAGGGTACTTCCTATCAAAATAAGACTCGTATTATCGAAGGACAAGCTAAAAAAGAGAAAGAATAAATATTTATTTATTCTTTCTCTTTAATTGACTTATTTCTAAGTTTTATCTATTATTAGCACTCATTATAGGTGAGTGCTAATAATTCCTAGCTTGTACTCTCTTGAAAATTGATAAAGAGTATTCCTGTAATGATCAATATAGTAATTAAAAAATTTCTATTATTTATAGACATTAAAGTAGTGAGGAAAAAGTAATGAAGATTCGCCCGCTTCATGATCGTGTGATTGTTCGCAGAACAGAAGAAGAAAAAACCTCTGCTGGTGGAATTGTGATTCCAGATACAGCTGCCGAAAAACCCATTCGCGGAGAAGTAATTGCCGTAGGCAATGGTAAAATCCTAGAAAATGGGCAAACCAGATCTCTTGATGTTAAGGTTGGAGATAAGGTGCTCTTTGGTAAATATTCTGGTACAGAAGTTAAAGTAGACGGTGAAGAATTACTTGTGATGCGCGAAGACGATATCGTAGCAGTTTTTCACGGCTAAAAAGTAGCTTATATAGAAATAGGTTTATTTAACTAATTAATTATAATAGAGGATTAAATTAAGTATGTCTGCTAAAGAAGTAAAATTTAGCGAAGATGCACGCCATCGTATGGTGCGTGGAGTTAATATTCTAGCTGATGCGGTAAAAGTTACTTTAGGCCCTAAAGGACGCAATGTAGTTTTAGAAAAAAGTTTTGGTGCTCCTACTATCACTAAAGATGGAGTTAGCGTTGCTAAAGAAGTTGAGCTTAAAGATAAGTTTGAAAATATGGGCGCCCAAATGGTTAAAGAGGTTGCTTCTCAAACTTCTGATGTCGCTGGCGATGGTACAACCACTGCAACAGTATTAGCCCAAAGTATGTTGCGGGAAGGAATGAAAGCAGTAGCCGCTGGTATGAATCCTATGGATCTTAAGCGAGGTATTGATAAAGCAGTTGTAGCAGCTGTTGAAGAGATGAAAAAATTATCTAAGCCTTGTGCAGATAATAAAGCAATTGCTCAAGTAGGTACTATTTCTGCTAATTCAGATGAGACCGTAGGAAATATTATTGCTGAAGCAATGCAGAAAGTAGGTAAAGAAGGGGTAATTACAGTAGAAGAGGGATCTGGTTTAGAAAATGAACTAGATGTAGTTGAAGGAATGCAATTCGATCGTGGTTACTTATCTCCTTACTTTGTAAGCAATCAGCAGTCTATGGCTTCTGAGTTAGATAATCCTTATATCCTTATCCATGATAAAAAAATCTCTAATATTCGTGAATTACTCCCTATATTAGAGAATGTAGCAAAATCAAGTAGACCTTTACTTATCATTGCTGAAGATGTAGAAGGAGAAGCCCTAGCTACGCTAGTAGTAAATACCATTAGAGGTATTGTGAAAGTATGTGCTGTTAAAGCTCCTGGGTTCGGGGATCGCCGTAAAGCTATGCTAGAGGATATTGCTGTGCTTACTGGAGGTACCGTTATTTCCGAAGAGGTAGGGTTATCCTTAGATAAAGCATCATTAGATGATTTAGGTCAGGCTAAGAGAATTAGCGTTAGCAAAGAAAACACTACGATTGTTGATGGGGCAGGCAATACAGATAGTATTAAAGCTCGAGTAGAACAAATTCGTGTTCAAATGGAAGAAGCTACTTCTGAATACGATAAAGAAAAACTTCAAGAACGAGTAGCTAAGCTAGCTGGTGGTGTTGCAGTTATCAAGGTAGGTGCTGCCACTGAAATGGAAATGAAAGAGAAAAAAGCTCGTGTTGAAGATGCACTCCATGCCACTCGTGCAGCAGTGGAAGAAGGGGTTGTTCCTGGTGGTGGCGTTGCTTTAATTCGTGCTTTACTTGCTATTAAAGATATTAAAGGGCTAAATCACGACCAAGATGTAGGTATTAATTTAGCTCGTCGTGCAATGGAAGAGCCATTACGTCAAATCGTGCACAATGCTGGAGAAGAAGCCTCAGTTATCGTGAATACTGTTAAAGAAGGATCAGGGAATTTTGGCTATAATGCTGCTACTGGTGAGTTTGGCGATATGATTGCTATGGGGATCTTAGATCCTACGAAAGTATCCAGAACCGCACTACAAAAAGCTGCTAGTGTATCTGGTTTAATGATTACTACGGAAGCTATGATTGCAGAAGCACCTAAGGATGAAGGTTCAGCCACCGGTGCCCCAGGCATGGGTGGCATGGGTGGTATGGGTGATATGGGAATGATGTAAAGCTCTTATTGCTTTCACTTTAGTTGCCTCTTAAGATAAGAGGGATCTCCAGAGATTTCTGGGGATCCCTCTTATTTTTTTGAAAGATAGGAAAATTTTATGAATCAAATAACTAATCTTATAGCTAGAATGTTGTTAGCCCAGGTTTTTATTTTGGCTGGTATTTCTAAATTAGGATCAGGCTATGGAGGTACTCAAGAATATATGAGCTCAGTAGGAGTTCCGAGTGCTTTATTACCTCTAGTAATACTAATTGAGTTTGGGGGAGGAATAGCTTTAATCCTCGGTTTCTTTACTCGTTGGGTTGCACTAGTTTTAGCTGTCTTTGCCATAGCAGCTGCAGCACTTTTTCATAGTGATTTTTCTAACCAAATGGAAGTAATTGCTTTTACAAAAAATATAGCAATCTCTGGCGGATTATTGCTATTAATGTGCTATGGTGGCGATAAATATAGTTTAGATGCAAGGAAGGCTAAAGACAAAACAAGCGTTTAGTTCTATACTTAATACTTTAAATCTATAGTAAGGAGAGTATAGATGAAATCTTTATTAACTACTTTAAGTTTATTGTTATTATGCTCTATATCATTTGCTACATTAGCAGAAGAAACTGCTACTGAAAAGCTAGAAGCAAAAACTAATGATGCCAAGAGATCAGCTCAAGCAAAAGTGAACAGGGCTAAAGAAGCGACCTGTACGGATGGTACAATGAAATGTCTTGGAGAGAAAATTAAAGACAGAACGGTGGAAGCATACGATGCTACAAAAGATAAAGCCGTAGAGCTTAAACATAAAGCTGATTAAAAATGATTAAGGTAGTTATATCTTTATGAATAGATATGACTACCTTTTAAGTTATTCCACTTGGTGAAATTAATAAATTATTATTTTTCTGTTTTTTGAGCTTGATCATCAGCCACCTGATCCATTTCTAGCTCGCTGATTTTTCCATCTTTGTTCCTATCCATATCTCTGAATAGAGTTTTACTATATTGATCTATTTCTAACTCACTTATTTTTCCGTCTTTATTTTTATCCATGTCTTCAAACAACTCTTTATTATATAGATCTCTCTCTAATTCGCTAATTTCTCCATCTTGATTTTTATCCATATTTTTAAATAGAGCTCTATTGTACTCTTTAGATTTATCTATCATTCCATTGTTAGATTCGCTATCTCCGCTTAAACTAGGAGTTGATAGGAATGCAAATAAAAACCCAATAAAATAGGTAATTCTTATATTCTTAGTCATTTGTAACCCCCATTTCCTTTTTGCTGATATAGCCATCACGATCAGTGTCTAAGTGTCCAAAATTACGTTCTGTGCCTGCTTCAAACTCTTCAACGCTTACTCTTCCATCTCCATTCCTATCAAGTAATCTAAGCAAATTATGAACCGCCTTTTTGCGTTCTTCTTCTTCATATTTAGGGTGCTCGGGAGGTATATAATCTGGGCTCATAGGAAATGGTAGACCGCCAGTAGCAATAGCCCGATCCGGGGTACCTACTATTGTAGTTAGATAAATAGCAAATAGTAGAAAAATCCCTAAAACTCTAAAGAGAGCTTTACCCATAAGCCTGCCTCCCCTCTAGTACTTAATTCCAAGAAATTAGAGTTAGGTTTAAGATTTAAACTCTTAATGATTGCTATTTATGAATAGTACCCATCATTTCTTCTCTGCTAATATAGCCATCTCTATTAGTATCTAGGTGGCTAAAATTACGTTCAGTACCTTCCTCAAACTCCTCTATACTTACTCTTCCATCCCCGTTTCTATCTAGAGATCGCAGTAATTCATGAATCATTTTTCTACGTTTTTCTGCATCGTACTTAGGGCGGTCTGGATGGCTTGGGGGAATATATTCAGGGTCCATAGGAAATGGTAGCCCACCAGTAGCAAAAGCTGAAGGAGTAGTCAAAGATAGCAAAAAAACGGAGGAAGTAGCTAGGGGCAATAAAAAAAGCCCACCAAGGGTAAAATTACCTATCGTCCTAATAATCTTTTCCATGATCTTTTACTCCCTTATCTTATATATAACAGCCACTCACGCCCTGCAGTTAAGTGCTGCAGGGCACGGATAAATTGATTAGGCAAATAATGTATTAATGAAACTAATATACCATACTGTTGTTTACTATTAAAATTCTATCAGTATGGAAATCTAAAACTAGTTGGTAGGATTATGTTCTAATTGCAATAACCCTACATTATACGTTTCTTCTTGTTTTAAGACAGCTAAATAAAGCTCTTGATCACTAAGATAGCCATCTCCGTCAAGATCTATTGCATGAAACCGATCATCAGCAGCTAAATCTACTTCTAATTCACTGATTCTACCATCTTTATTTTTATCTAATTCTTGAAAGAATTGCTCATTAGCTTCTTTCTGCATATTTTTATAAGAATTAGTAGATACTTTATCTTGGGCAAAGCCAGGGATAGTTAGCATTAGTGCAAAAATTCCACTAAGAATAGCTGAGCAGCTTATAAATTTTGAATTCTTCATATTATGTATACTCTCCTTTTTAGTATGGAAGGACTTATAGATATCCTCCTACCCTAAGGATAGGATCTATTGTGAAAAATTCAAGATGATGAGAGATATTTTTATAAAAAACATCTATAATAGATAAACCAAGTTAGTAGCTCTAGCTAATTCTCAGCTAGCATACCGATAAATATTTGATCTGTACTCTCACTCTCGGGTGTAATTAATCTAGATTGGGCAACTTTAGTATAGTTAGCCTCTTGATTCAACTGGGCAATATAGAGTTCATCTTCACTAAGATAACCATCTCCATCTAGATCCATATTTTTAAATCTCTTACCTGCTGCTAGATCAATTTCAAGCTGGCTAATTTTTCCATCCTTATTTATATCTAGCTCCCTAAATAACTGTTCTTTATTTATATCTAGCTCTCTATAGAGTTTTTCTTCTTGAGTTTCTTCCCGTACCTTATATTTATAGCTAGAATCAGAACTGGGTCGATCACCAGCGAAGACAGAAAAAGATACACTAATAGCAAGGATTCCACTAAAAATTGTTAAGCAACAAGCATTTTTCAAATTTCTTTTTTTCATAACGTCTCTCCTTATTTTGTACTCACTTCTATCATAGGAATGAGTGTCTCTCTCATCAATTAAGATTAGACAGCATCTGCGAAAAATCAAGAAAATTTATTGAAAAGTAAAGAGAGAGTACTAAAAATATTTTTAGGGAAAGACTTAAAATGGAGGGAATAAATTAGCCTTACAAAAAGATGTAAGGCTAATTTTTAAAGTGTTAGTAAAGCAATCTACTAACCGTTATTAGTCTGAATGTTCATTGTGTTTTTTCTTCATTTCTTTAGCAGCCGCTGCCGCTTCGTCTTTAGTAACATATCCATCTTTATTAGTATCTACTTTATCAAATCGTGCAGCAGCCGCTGCTTGTGCTTCTCCTTTACTAATCTTACCATCCCCGTCTGTATCCATTTTACTAAACATTTTTTCCATATGTTTTTCATGTCTACCTTCCTTATCTGAAGAGCCGGCAAAAGCAGAAGCAGAAAATATCAGTGATAAAGCACCACCGAAAATGAATAAATTACGTAACATTTTAATAGAGGCGATCTTCATTAGAATACTCCTTTTAAAGTTTAAAAAATAAATAAGGAAAATAATATCTAGCGATACCTTCAACTAATTATTGTTGTCTGAATCTCTATGATGTTTTTCCCAATTGCCACGATTGCCCCCATGGTGTTCCTCTCCTTCATTCCCATAATTACCATGGTGCTTATTACCTTTGCTTTCATTTTTCATAGAAGAACCAAGCTCATCTTGAGTAATATATCCGTCACTATTGGAATCAACTTTATCAAATCGATCTTTTAATGATCCTTTGGCTTCATCTTTGCTGATTTTACCATCTCCATTCGAATCCATTTTGCTGAACCACTCTCCTTTGTTTCCTTCTTGAGATGAAGCAGCAAATATTGGAGTAGAAAATATTAAAAACAGTGCACCACCAACTATTAACAAATTACGCAAAAAAATAGTTTTCACTGAACACTCCTTCTAGTATTTATAGCATTTAAAAATGAAAATTAGTTAAGAAAACAGCTCTATCGCTTATATCTATTACGATGAAATGTATTCAAACTCTTGCTTTGACTAGTTGATATATCAAATTGTTCCACATCATCCCAAATTTTTGACTCCTCTTTAATAATTCTTGAATCTCAGACCAGCTAAATAGGGAATTTTTTAAAATATCATAGGTGTTAAATAGAACTTTTAAGTAATTATTATTTTTCCTATAATCAATCCATTTTTTTCCTAACCATCCGAGGGTAATTACTATCCATAGGATGGGGGTAATAGGTAAATGAAGAAAGATGGTATTTAGTGAATAGGGAGGAATAGTAGTGAATGAAAAAATAATTATCCATGCCAATATTTTTAAGATAAATAATCCAAATCGCCAAAGTTCTGCTAAAATTCTAAACGTAGAATTACCTGATTTTTTAGATTGATAACGGCTATGGGGCATAGTTTGGACTCGAATAGCATCAAGTGCATTTAAACAATCTCTATAAATCAAAATATCCATCATTAACCAATCTAACTCTTGACAATGGATTTGGGGAAACTTTAAATAGTCAGTAATTACAGTTTCTAACTCTGTCTCTTTAAAAGACAAGTTCTGCCAGTCATATTCCTTATTTTCTTTACTTCTATGATTCCAAATTATTTCAGGGATACTTTTATCATTCTTCCAATGGATAGAAGTAGATAAATTATCAATTATAGATTCTGCTTTTTTTAGAAGATAATCTTGGTTGGGATCTTTAGCTGTTTGAGTAGTGATTTGCTGAATAAGCGTATCTTTATTTGTCATTATTTGATTTTAGTCATTTAAAAATAAAAATTATATTTGTAAATACCGACAATTTTTACCATGATAAGCTACCCTAATATCAATCCAATAGCACTTTCTTTAGGACCAATTCAAGTTCATTGGTATGGTCTTATGTATCTGATTGGGTTTATTGCTGGTTGGTGGTTAGGACGAATCCGAGCTAACAAACCACAATCAGGATGGACTCAAGAGCAAGTAGATGATCTCCTTTTTTATGTAGTTTTAGGGATTATCTTAGGAGGACGTATTGGTTATATGTTCTTCTATAGTTTTGATTATTTAATTGAAAATCCGCTGAGCATTTTTAAAGTATGGCAGGGGGGTATGTCCTTTCACGGTGGATTACTTGGTGTACTTACGGCGATGGCTATTTATGCGTATAAAACAAAAAAGAGCTATTTCCAAGTTACAGATTTTATTGCACCTTTAATTCCTATTGGATTAGGAACGGGGCGAATTGGAAACTTTATCAATGGTGAATTATGGGGAAAAGTAACCGCTCTGCCTTGGGCCATAGTATTTCCTGATCCTAGAGCAGGGGATCTACCCCGTCATCCCTCCCAACTTTATGAAGCTGGATTAGAAGGTCTTGTTTTATTTTTAATTTTATGGCTTTTCTCTGGAAAAAAAAGACCTACTAAGGCAATTTCTGGCTTATTTTTAATCTGTTATGGGTTATTCCGATTTGCAGTAGAGTTCGTGCGGATACCCGATTCCCAGCTAGGTTATTTGGCATTTAATTGGCTTACTATGGGGCAGATTCTGAGTTTTCCTATGATTATCCTAGGTATTACTCTTTTCGGATGGTCTTATTTAAAGCGTACTTCCTAAATTTGCAAATTTTCAATATGCAGCAATACCTTAATTTGCTTAAAATAGTCTTAGAAACTGGTAAGCATCGGGGAGATAGGACGGGAATGGGTACTCAATCAATTTTTGGGTATCAAATGAGATTTGATCTGCAGCGGGGGTTTCCCTTAGTCACTACTAAAAAATTACATACCCGCTCTATCTTCGTAGAACTACTTTGGTTCTTAAAAGGAGACACCAATATTCAATACCTTCATGAACATAGCGTTACTATTTGGGATGAGTGGGCAGATACTCAGGGAGAATTAGGTCCCGTTTATGGTAAACAATGGCGTGCTTGGCCCCTAATGAATGGAGAAACTTTAGATCAGATATCAAGCACTATAGATCAACTTAAAAGTAATCCCTATAGCCGTCGTCATGTAGTGGTAGCCTATAATCCTGCGGATATAGATAAGATGGCGTTACCTCCATGCCATGCACTATTTCAATTTTATATAGCAGAGAATAAATTATCTTGCCAGCTTTATCAGAGAAGTGCTGATTTATTTTTGGGTGTACCCTTTAATATCGCCTCTTATGCACTTCTTACTCATTTAGTGGCTGAACAATGTAATTTAGAGGTAGGAGAATTTATCTGGACAGGAGGTGATATACATCTTTATCAAAACCATATTATCCAAACAAAAGAACAGCTTACCCGTACTCCTTACTTACTACCTAAACTTCATATTAAAAGAAAGCCTAGTTCTATATTCGAATACAGCTACGAAGATTTAGAAATTTTAGATTATAAAAGCCATCCAACGATTAAAGCAGCTATCTCTATATAAATTAAAATGGCAATTTCTCTTGTGGTAGCCATGGATAATAACCGTTTAATTGGCAACCAAAATAAATTACCTTGGAAACTACCTGCTGATTTGAAGTATTTTCGTAAATTAACTATAGAGAGATCAGTGCTTATGGGAAGAAAAACCTATGAGAGTATTGGACATCCCTTAGAGGGTAGAGAGAATATTATTCTTACCAGTGATTCTCGCTATATTGCAAAGAACTGCACTATAGTGAATAGCTTAAGCGAGGGATTACAATTCGCTCAAGAAAAAAAACTCATGGTAATTGGTGGTGCTTCTATATATGAGCAAATGCTTCTCTATGCTCAGAATATTTACTTAACTCATATTCATGGAGAATTTCATGGAGATAGCTGGTTTCCGTATATAGATTGGAGGCAGTGGAAGGAGTTTTGGAAAGAATCTCATAATTCTGATGATAAAAATCCTTATCGTTATGATTTCATTAAATTAGTGAGGCTAAATTAATCAAATCATCCCTTTCTCTGCAAACGAAAGGGAGCTTTCTCCATCACCTACAATGATATGATCTAATACCTTTATATCTATCAGTGCTAAAGCCTCTTTTAAGTGTTGCGTAATTCTTTTATCCGCTTGGCTTGGTTCTGCTATACCAGAGGGGTGATTATGGGCAAAAATTACTGCTGCTGCATTATGGTTTAATGCTTTTTTCACTACTTCACGAGGATAAACACTTGCACTATTAACGGTGCCTCGAAATAATTCTTCAAAGGCAAGTATCTGGTTTTGATTGTCTAAAAATAGACAAGCAAAAACTTCAAATGGATAAGATCGTAGATGTGCTACTAAATATCGTTTAGTGTTTTGAGGATCGGTCAAAATATCTTTTTCACTCAAGGTAGATGCTAAGTAGCGACGACTCATTTCTAAACATGCCTGTAGTTGGGTATATTTGGCTATGCCTAAACCAGGAACATCGCAAAACTCCTTTTGATTAGATTCTAACAGTGGGCGTAATCCATCAAAACGCTCTAAAAGATCTCTAGCTAAATCAACTGCAGTTTTTCCAAAAATACCAGTACGTAAAAAAATAGCCAGCAATTCCCCATCAGATAGAGCACCTGCTCCTCGCTGTAGAAGCTTTTCTCGTGGCCTTTCTTCTACTGGCCAGTCAGTTATCGCCATAAAATTTTAACCCTAAAATCCCTTTATATAGCTTTATTGCATAAATGTATGGTAAATATACTCTAATAACACTAGGCATTAAAAAAGAATTACTTATATATCTATTGATTTTGAATTTAAGTAAAATAATACTTCTATGGGAAATAAGCTTTATATAAAAACCTACGGCTGCCAAATGAATGAATATGATTCTACAAGAATGGCAGATATGCTTTATAAATCCCATGGATTAGAGCGTACTTCAAACCCTGATGAAGCTGAAGTGTGGTTACTTAATACTTGTTCTGTTAGAGAAAAAGCACAAGAGAAAGTATTTTCCCAGCTAGGGCAATGGCAGGCTCAAAAGAAAGCAGATCCTAAACTAATCATTGGAGTTGGCGGCTGTGTTGCTAGTCAAGAAGGAGAAGCAATTCGAGCACGTGCCCCTTATGTAGATCTTGTCTTTGGCCCTCAAACGATCCATCGCTTACCAGCTATGATTACTCAAGCTAGGGCAACTGGAAAACCAGTGATTGATATTTCTTTTCCAGAAATTGAAAAATTCGATAAATTACCTGAACCTAGAGCAGAAGGACCTACTGCATTTGTCTCTATTATGGAAGGCTGCAGTAAATACTGTTCTTTTTGTGTAGTCCCTTATACCCGTGGAGAGGAAATTAGCAGATCCTTCGACGATGTGCTTGCTGAAATTGTAAGTTTAGCAGATCAAGGGGTACGTGAAGTTACCCTTCTGGGGCAAAATGTAAATGCCTATAGAGGTCTAATGAGCGATAAAGATATTGCTGACTTAGCACTACTGATACATTATGCTGCAGCAATTGATGGCATAGATCGTATTCGCTTTACTACTTCTCACCCAGTAGAATTTTCAGATAGCCTTATTCAAGCTTTTGCTGAAGTACCTGAACTTGTCAGCCATCTGCACTTACCAGTGCAAAGCGGATCAAATAAAATGCTTAGCTTAATGAAACGAGGGCATACTATTGAGGAGTATAAAGCCAAACTTCAGAAATTACGTAAAGTACGTCCTCATATCAGTATCTCTAGTGATTTTATTGTTGGATTGCCTGGGGAAACTGAGAATGATTTTCAAGCCACCCTAGATTTAGCAAAAGAAATAGGCTTTGATCACTCTTTTAGTTTTATTTATAGTCCTAGACCAGGTACACCTGCCGCTAGTATTCCTGATTCAACACCTACTGAAGTAAAAAAAGAGCGTCTTTCCAGATTACAAGAATTACTTCTTTCCTCAGAACAAGTAATTAGCCAAAACATGATAGGTACAATGCAACGAGTACTTGTTGAAAAACCATCTAAGAAAAATTCTACCTTTTTGTCTGGGCGCACCGAAAATAATCGAGTAGTGAATTTTCCTGCTAATAAGGAGTTAATTGGTAGTTTTATGAATATACAAATTACTGAAGCACTTTCGAATTCTCTTCGTGGTAGAATTTACCAATAAAATATCATAATACTATTTCCTTAATGATTTTTAAGGTTTAATCTTGAATATCACATGTCATTTCTGATATATCTTGGATAACAACGAATCCGCTATTCTCCACACTAGTAATACCAGTAGATTTATTTTAGAACCGCTAAGTAATCGGCGATTAGCTAATCTTTGCGGTCAATCTGATAATAATCTACGTTATATAGAAAAAAATTTAGGGGTAGAAATCAATAATCGAGGTAATAGATTTCAAATTACAGGGGATAGCCTTTCAGTAGAAAAGGCAACTAAGATTATCAAATCCTTATACGATAGGGCAAGTAGAAATTACGTTAGCCCAGATTATATACATCTCTCTCTTCAAGAATCAGATATATCTATACAAAATATAGAAGAAATTTCAATTAAAACTCGTCAAGGGACAATTAAAGGGAGAAACCCACAGCAAACTTGTTACTTATATAATATTGCTCATTATGATATTAGTTTTGGGGTTGGTCCAGCAGGTACTGGTAAAAGCTATTTAGCAGTAGCCAGTGCTATAGAAGCATTAAAACAGGAAAAAGTTCAAAAATTACTCCTTATTCGCCCTGCGGTAGAAGCGGGAGAGCGATTAGGATTTCTTCCCGGAGATTTAACTCAGAAGATAGACCCCTATCTTCGCCCTCTTTATGATGCACTCTACGATATGCTAGGGTTTGAGCGAGTTAATAAGCTTATTGAGCGCCATATCATTGAGGTGGCCCCTTTGGCCTATATGCGCGGCCGTACACTCAATGAATCTTTCATTATTTTAGATGAGGCCCAAAATACAACAATTGAACAAATGAAAATGTTTCTTACTCGTTTAGGGTATGGGTCTACAGCGGTAATTACCGGAGATATAACACAAATCGATCTTCCTAAAGGGCAAAAATCTGGATTACGCCATGCTATTCAGGTATTAAAAGATGTACGAGAGATTAGCTTTACTTTTTTTAAATCTACGGATGTAGTACGACATCCATTAGTCCAAAAAATAGTACAGGCCTACGATCATTTTGATAAACAATCCCTCTAAGCCTTATGAAGGTCACAATTCACGTTCAATACGCTATATCTAACGCAAAAAATTTTCCTTCTAAACCTGATTTTAAGCTTTGGGTAAACACAACCTTAGTAGGTTATCCGAAAGATACGCAGATAACAATACGTATTGTAGATTCTCAAGAAATGGAGGATCTAAATTGGAGATATCGAGGTAAAAAAGGAACAACAAACATTTTATCTTTTCCTATTGGTAATGATTCTACAACCTCTCATAAAATTCCTTTAGGAGATTTAATAATCTGTGCTCCTGTAGTAGCTCGTGAAGCCTTAGATCAAAATAAAGATGAAAAATCCCACTGGGCTCATTTAACGATCCATGGGGTATTACATTTACTTGGATTTGATCATCAATATGAAAATGAAGCTCAATATATGGAAGCTAAAGAAATAGATATCCTAAAACAGCTGGGGTATCCCCATCCTTATGAAATTAATAGTGAGTATTTATGAATAAAGATCGACCTAGTCATGCTCTAGATCATCCCTCTTGGCGGGAACGATTAGGGCAAGTATTACTGGGAATGCTACAAGATCGAAAGCAATTTATCAACCTTTTATATAACGCTTCAGAACGTGATCTTGTTGATCCTGAAGTGTTTAATATCATTAAAAGTGCACTTACTCTGGAAGAAATACAAGTATGTGACATTATGGTGCCCCGCACCCAAATAGAAATGATAGAAGAGGGGTCTTCACCAGAGAGGATTTTTGAAAAAATTACTCAATCTATTCATTCACGATTTCCAGTTATGGGTAAAAATAGAGATGATATAGTTGGAATCATGATGGCTAAAGACATACTAGCTCGCTTTCATAGTAATAAGCTTTCTTCTTTTACTATAGCAGATATCATTAGACCAGCTTTATTTATTCCTGAAAATAAACGCCTTAATACTCTATTAAAAGAATTTCGTGCTAGCCGTAATCATATTGCGATAGTAGTAGATGAATATGGAGGCACTGCAGGACTAGTGACTATTGAGGATGTATTAGAGCAAATTGTAGGGGATATTGAAAATGAGCATGGTTTTTCGGAGGAGAAAAATCATATTATTCCTTGTGGAAATGATAGTTATTTTGTAAAGGCACTTACCTCAATTGAAAATTTTAACCATTACTTTAAAACTAATTTCAATGATGAAGATTTAGATACAGTTGGTGGTTTAGTACTTAATGAATTAGGTTATGTGCCTAAAAAAGGAGATCAAGTTACTATTGGTAACTTTGAATTTAAAGTATTACGAGGAGATAATTGTCGCCTCCACCTGTTAGAACTACGTTTAGTGCCAAATATAAAAGAGTCTCTTTCATGCTAAAGCTGATCCGTTTGTTATTTAGCGGATTTACTTTACTTTTAATAGGGATTGTAATTTTTGCTACCCTTTTTCCTATTAACGGCAGTAGTGCGATTCTTCTAGATCAAATAACTACCTTTGCAATTGTATTATTATTTTTTATGCATGGGGCTAAGTTATCCCGTAGTGCAATTATTGCAGGAATTACTCATTGGCGATTACATAGCCTTATTTTTATCTTTACTTTTGGTATTTTTCCTCTCATTGGTTTTATTACACTTCCCTTTATAAAGCCACTGATCGGTTTTAGCCTTGCAGTGGGTGTACTTTTTTTATGTACGCTACCTAGTACTGTACAATCTGCTATTGCATTTACTTCTATTGCTCGAGGTAATGTACCTGCTGCAATTTGTAATGCTTCTGCCTCTAGTATTATTGGTATTGTATTAACCCCGCTTATATTTAGCTTAATGGTAGAAACTCATTCAAATGGGAGTCAGCCATTACTAACACCTATTATTGAGATTAGTGAAAAGTTATTGCTGCCATTCCTTATTGGGCACTTAATGCGTCCTTTAATAGGAAGTTTTATAGAAAACCATACCAAGTTAGTCTATTTTGTCGACCAAACTTCTATTCCGTTGATCGTTTATTCTGCTTTTAATGAGTCGGTTATAAACGGAATTTGGCACCAAATACCTATGAAATCTCTTTTTATTCTCACTGTAATTTGTAGCGTTTTGTTAGCTATAGTGCTCACTGCTACAACTTGGTTGGCTCGTTATTTTCATTTTAATAAAGAAGATGAAATTACTATTGTATTTTGTGGCTCTAAAAAAAGCCTTGCCTCTGGTGTACCTATAGCGCAAGTAATGTTTTGGGGGAGCAGTAGCACCATTGCAATTGGTCCTATTTTGTTACCTATTATGATTTTTCATCAAATACAGCTCATGATATGTTATGCCCTCGCAGAGCATTATGCCGCTCGCTTTGAGTAGCTTTCTACTATATAGAAAACCCTTTCTATAGCTTAGTAATTTTTTATTTATGCCCATCCAACGAAACATAAAGAGTATTCTAGCACTCGTTGCAGGAGGAATACTTCCGCTTGCTTTTGCACCCTATCACATCTATATAAATGCAATTATTAGCCCTATTTTTTTGTTTACTATTTGCCGTAACGCACTAGCTAAGCAAGCACTATGGTATGGATGGTTATTTGGTATAGGCTACTTTGGCGTAGGGGTTTCTTGGATTTATATAGCTATTCATGATTTTGGTCATACTAGTATTGTTTTAGCTCTGTCTATCACTGGGTTATTTATTGCCTTTCTTAGCCTTTTTCCTGCAGTATTAACAGGGCTAGTCGCATTTCTCTTTCCTAATGAAAGCAAAATTAAATATCTCTTAGTTTGGCCTGCTTTATGGGTAATTCTTGAATGGATTCGAGGTTGGATTTTCACAGGGTTTCCATGGCTAAGCCTAGGCTATAGCCAGCTTGAAAGTCCTCTTTCCAATTTAGCTCCTATTTTAGGAGTGTACGGAGTTTCTTTAGCTGTTACATTGAGTGCCGGCTTGATTATACTTGCGTATTGCTGGAAAAATTCTGCACGTTTTATTGCCATCGGAGGGCTAGGATCACTGTGGATTTTTAGCTTTTTTTTATCTTATATACCATGGACTATTCCTATAGGTAATCAAATGCAAGTTACCTTAATTCAAGGAAATACGCCTCAAGATATAAAATGGGAGGCTAATCAAGTGAAATTAGCACTTGAGAAATATCATCAGCTTACAGAACGGCACTGGGATAGCGATCTTATTGTTTGGCCAGAGGGTGCATTACCGGTGCTATATCATCAGATTGAGCAAGGTTATTTAGCTCATCTCGAGGCCGAAGCAAAAATTCACCATACAGATTTATTAATCGGGTTACCTTTTTATAATCAAGAAAGCGGAAAATATTATAATGGGTTACTGAATCTTGGTACTAAAAGATCTTTTTACTACAAGTATCACTTGGTCCCCTTTGGTGAATATATCCCTCTTGTCTCTTATCTACAGGGAATTATTGATTTTTTTAACTTACCCATATCTTCTTTTAGCTCAGGGGAAAAACAACAGCCTTTATTACAAGTTGCAGGCTATCCTATAGCGGCATCCATTTGCTATGAAGATGCTTTCGGTGAAGAGATCACTAAAAAATTACCTGAAGCTAAATTTCTAATCAACGTAACAAACAATGCTTGGTATGGGGATTCTTTAGCTCCTCATCAGCATTTACAAATTGCTCAGATGCGCTCATTAGAAGTCGGGCGAGATTTAGCACGGGCTACTACTAATGGAATTTCAGCTATTATCAACGCTAAGGGACAGCTAATAGCAACAACAGAGCAATTTATTACTACCACTTTAACAGGAAGCATTCAGCCAAGGGAAGGTAAAACACCTTATGTTTTTTTGGGTAATGATTCTATTATTGGACTCTGCTTTATAAGCTTTGTATTTAGCGTTATTAAAAATCGCCGAGTAGCTAAATAATTATTATGGTGCTGCGAATTTTAGGTCTATTTCTTATTTTATTTAGCACAGTATTAATTCCGCCTGTAATAATATCTTGGCTTTACCATGATGATGCAGTATCAGTTTTTTTAGTTGCTTTTAGTCTAATTGTTGGGTTGGGGTTATTATTCTGGCTCCCAAGGCATAAGTATCGTAGAGATTTAAGACGAAAAGATGGATTTATTATTGTTGTCATGTTTTGGGTGGTCTTAAGTCTTTCAGGATCTCTACCATTTTTTTTAGCCGAAAACCCAAACCTATCTTTTACTGATGCGGTTTTTGAATCGGTATCTGGACTAACCACAACAGGTGCAACTGTCATTAGTGGTCTCGATGAATTACCCAAATCCTTACTTTTTTATCGTCAAGAATTACAGTGGTTAGGAGGTATGGGATTAATTGTACTTGGAGTTGCTATTTTACCAATGTTAGGGATTGGAGGTATGCAGCTTTATCGGGCAGAAATTCCTGGCCCTATGAAAACAGACAAATTTACCCCACGTATTGCTGAAACGGCAAAAACATTGTGGTTAATATATATAGGTTTGACGATTGCTTGTGCAACAGCATACTGGCTTGCAGGAATGAGTCTATTTGATGCAGTGGCTCATAGTTTTTCAACGATTGCGATTGGCGGATCTTCAACTCATGATGATAGTTTTGGCTATTTTGATAGTCCTTTAATTGAAGCAATTGCAGTATTTTTTATATTTCTAGCAGGCATGAATTTTTCCCTCCATTTTTTTGCTCTTAAGAACCATTCTATAAAGCATTATTGGAAAGATGAAGAATGCCGAGCCTATTTATTTATCCTTGTATTTGTAGCATTATTTGCATCTATCTACTTATGGATTTATCAAGATTTCTCTGATCCCTATTCAGCTTTTCGCTATGGGATTTTTTATACTGTTTCTATTAGTACTACTGCAGGGTTTAGTACTGGTGATGGATATGGAAATTTACCTAGTTTTTTTCCTGTTTTATTACTTATGGTTGCTTATATTGGTGCTTGTGGTGGTTCCACTGGTGGTGGAATGAAAGTTATTCGAGCACTATTGCTTTATAAGCAAGGAACACGAGAAATAAAGCGATTAATTTACCAAAGTGCTACGATTTCAATTAAAATGGGGGATAAAAGTATCCCAGATCAAATCATAGAGGGTGTAAGTGGTTTTATGGCTATTTACATGGTTTGCTTTATTTTATTGTATTTAATATTGCTAGCTACTGGATTAGATATGATAACGGCTTTTTCTGCGGTAACTTCCTGCTTAAACAATGTAGGGGTAGGGCTAGGAGAAGCAATTAATAACTATGAGAGTATTAATACCATTTCTAAATGGACTTTATGCTTCGCTATGCTATTGGGACGTTTAGAAATTTTTCCTATCATTGTGCTTATGACACCCATATTTTGGAAACAGTAGCCATTTTTTAATTTTAGAATCTTATAAAGGAGTAAGTATGAAAAAAAATATTCACCCAAAATATAATAAAGTTGCAGTAACTTGTAGTTGTGGTAATACGTTTACTACTGGTTCCACTAAAGAAGGAGAACTGCACATAGAAGTATGCTCTTCCTGCCATCCCTTCTATACAGGTACTCAAAAACTTGTAGATACTGCAGGACGTGTAGATAAATTCCGTCAAAGATACGAGAATAAATAATCAAAATTTTTTTACTCATCGTGCTTATTTAAAGAATGCTTACAGAACATTTAGATATAGAATCTCAGGCGCTTGCATATCATGCCAATCCTCAGCCCGGAAAAATTGCTGTAAGCATTACTAAGCCTTTAGATACACAAAAAGCCTTAAGTTTAGCTTATAGCCCCGGTGTTGCAGCTCCTGCTAAAGAAATTGCTGCTGATCCAAGCAAAGCTTATAAATACACTGCAAAAGGTAATTTGGTTGGGGTAATTACTAATGGCAGTGCAGTACTTGGTTTAG
The DNA here is from genome assembly GCF_945836005.1 of Candidatus Nitrosacidococcus sp. I8. Classification (NCBI taxonomy): domain Bacteria; kingdom Pseudomonadati; phylum Pseudomonadota; class Gammaproteobacteria; order Chromatiales; family Chromatiaceae; genus Candidatus Nitrosacidicoccus; species Candidatus Nitrosacidicoccus urinae. The sequence goes on from NZ_OX241534.1 coordinate 48,197, forward strand.
GAAACATTGGTCCTTTAGCAAGCAAACCTGTAATGGAGGGCAAAGCTGCTTTGTTTAAAGTGTTTGCGGGGATAGATGCGATTGATATTGAAATAGAAGCAGATTGTCCAAAAGATTTTATTGAGACAGTAATACGTATCGCCCCAACTTTTGGAGGGATTAATTTAGAAGATATCGCATCTCCTCATTGTTTTGAAATTGAGCAAGCACTTATCAAACAACTTAATATTCCAGTTATTCATGACGATCAACATGGCACTGCAATTACAGTAGCAGCTGGGTTAGAAAACGCTTTAGAGTTACAAGGGAAAGTTCTATCTCAGGCTAAAATTACTTGTGTAGGTGCCGGGGCAGCAGGAATTGCGATTCTACAATTATTGGTTTTATTAGGTGCCTCAAAAAATAATATTTTATTAGTAGATCGGCAAGGAATTATTCACAAGGATGATTCCCCTTTGCATGCCTATAGCCATCAGTTTGCCGTTCAAACATCTGCACGTACTTTAGCAGAAGCAGTTGCAGAAGCTGATGTTTTTATTGGCGTAGCTACTGCTGATTTATTAACGCCACAGATGCTTAAAACTATGGCTCCTAATCCTATTGTTTTTGCCCTATCTAACCCTAATCCGGAAATTGATCCAAAATTAGCCTATGCTACTCGAAAAGATTTAATCTTAGCTACCGGTCGTAGTGACTATCCTAATCAAGTTAACAATGCTTTGGTTTTTCCTTTTCTGTTTAGAGGGGCATTAGATGTAAGAGCTACACGTATTAACAATGAAATGAAAATAGCTGCGGTACAAGCACTTATAAAATTAACCAAAACCCCTGTGCCTCAAGAAGTATTAAATGCTTATGGAGAACGAGAATTAGCTTTTGGAGTCAAGTATATTCTTCCTAAGATAATAGACCCTCGCTTAAAGCCTGTACTTTCTTCAGCTATTAGTCAAGCAGCTATTCAATCTGGTGTTGCACAAAAAAATCTGTAATTAACTTTACAAATAAGATTTAAATAACCTTTCTACTTCTTTATATTTAGCTCGCTTCATAGGTTTCTTATCTACTGGGCTAAGTGGGCTGAGACGAACACCTGAGATAGGGAATACTACTAGTCTTATTATTAAATTTTCTATCGTAATCTGAAATGCAGAAAAAGATTTATTCTCTCCTGTGGTAAAAGAGAATATTTTCGATTCTAACTTAAATAAAATACGTGCCTCTGTAAGAAGTAAGGCTATATCATTTTCTGAATCTGCAAAAACATGAATATAAATATCAGAGTACTCCGATACTATCCCTTGTAGTATATCTCCCGTCAATCTAGGATTGAAAGCAGAGAAAAAACCCATAACTTTCAGTGCAGCCTGATATTTTTCTTGTAAAATTTTAGCTTGTGTCTCAATCTTAAATATACCTAAATAAGATTGAGTAGCTTGTGCAATTTCTAAATTTGTTGGTAAATTCCTATGATCGTATACCTTTAGCATTGCAGCAGCTTTGGTTTTAGCATGATAATAACTTTGAATACCATGCTCTATCATAAGTCGAGCGGCTTCGAGTGCAATATATGATTTTATCCGCTGATTTTGAGATGGCATAAACTTTTAAAAAAGTTGATCTATTGCCGACGAATCCTTTAGTTCAGGATCATTAAGGTTATTTTTCTGGCGATTATTTACATGTTCAGTAGGCACATGTCCAGCACTGAAAATTTCAAAAATCCCCTTTGAATTAGATCCAGCTAATAATCCAGTCGTAGGATCTATACGTATAGTAACTATATCAGAGGGTTTTATAAAATTATGGCTAGGTATATCTTTGAGTACTGTACTCATGTAATCCACCCACATAGGTAGGGCTACCCGTGCCCCAGTCTCCAAATTTCCTAGAGACTCAGGCTGATCAAAACCAACCCAGCACACAGCAACAATATCTGGATTAAATCCAGCAAACCAAGCATCATACTGATTGTTAGTCGTTCCAGTTTTACCGGCAATGTCGCTCCTACCTAGTATTTTAGCGCCTTGTCCAGTACCGATACGAATTACATCTTGTAGCATTGTGTTTATGATATAGGCATTTTGCGGGGTAATTACTCTAGGGGCAATAGGTGCAGTTTCTATTTCCTCTATTGGTAATATTTGAGTGTCGATAGTCTTTCCTTCTATACTTAGATCTTTACAAACTTGGCAAATTCGTGGAGGATTAGCTTGGAATATCACCTCTCCACGTGAAGTTTCTATTTGGTTAATAAAATAGGGGGTAACTAAAAACCCCTCATTTGCAAAAACTGCAAAACCTCGTGCCATTTCTAATGGAGAGGTATCACCACTACCTAGTGCTAAAGATAGGCTTCTAGGTAATTGTTTTGAACTAAATCCAAATCGCTCTATATAGCTAATAGCATAATCAATACCAATATCTCGTAGCAGCCGGATGGAAACTAAGTTCCTAGAGTGAGTAAGAGCAACTCTAAGCCGAGTTGGTCCGAAAAATCGACCATTGTAATTTTTAGGTCGCCATACTTTTTCAAATTGAGGTTCATCAATCACAATAGGTGAATCATTGATTACACTAGCAGCAGTATATCCTTTCTCTAAAGCAGCAGAATAAAGAAAAGGTTTAAAGCTTGATCCTGGCTGACGTTTTGATTGTATGGCTCGGTTAAATTTGCTTTGGTTAAAATCAAATCCACCACTTAAAGCAGTAATTGCTCCATCGGTAGGAGATACGGATACTACTGCTCCTTCTACTTCTGGTATTTGGGCAAGTTTCCATGTATTATCGGATTGAGATTCTACCCAAATAATATCTCCTTGGTTTAGAATATCTGCAGTCTGTGCCGGTTTTTGACCTAATCTGTTTATATCAATATAAGGTTGTGCCCAGGATAACCCACTCCAAGAAATCGTGTGTTCTCCCTTATCTTTTATGTAAACCTGAGTACTTTGTATCCCTACTTTAAGTACAATTCCAGGATGTAACCGCCCAATAGAATAGTATTTATCTAATATTTGATTATAAAAATCTGTGGAATAATCAGATATATCTATATGATATTTCGAGCCTCGATAGCCATGTCTTTGATCATAAGAAAGTAATGCCGCATATAATGCCCTATTTGCAGATTTCTGGTGCTGCGCTTGAATAGTGGTATATACATTGTACCCAGAGGTATAAATCTCAGGTCCATATTTCTTAGACAATTCAACCCTTACCATTTCTGCAATAAATGGTGCCTGTACTTCAATAGAGTGCTTATGGTATTTTGCAGTTACTACAGCATTAGCTGATTTTTTATAGTCATTTTCAGTAATGTAACCTACCTCATACATACGGTGTAGCACGTAATTTCTTCTTTGTAGGGCACGAGTTGGGTTTACCACAGGATTATACCCAGAGGGTGCTTTAGGTAACCCTGCAATCATAGCAAATTGAGGAAGAGTGAGTTGATCTATAGTAGTACCATAATATACTTGAGCAGCTGCCCCTACGCCATAAGCTCGATTACCTAAGTAAATTTTATTTAAATAAAGGGCAATAATTTCATCTTTACTCAATTTTTGCTCTATTTGAAGTGCAAGTAAAATTTCTTGCAATTTACGTAAATAAGTTTTTTCTCTACTTAGGAAAAAATTTCGAGCAACTTGCATGGTTATCGTACTGCCCCCTTGGGCTTTTCTTCCAGTCTTAAGTAAATAGTAGGCAGCACGCAGAATACCTTGGTAATCTACCCCCGGATGTTCATAGAATCGATCGTCTTCTGCCGCTAGTATGGCTTTTACCATTAAGGGGGGTATTTGCTCGAATGTTAGTGGAATACGGTGCTTGTCCCCATACTCAGCAATCAGTTTTTTTTCTTTAGAAAAAATTCTTAAGGGAACTTGTAGTTGAATATCTTTAAGGGTGTCTATGGGTGGGAGCTGAGGAGTAAGATAAAAGTATATACCGATTGCAGAAAAAAAAATAAATAGGGTAGCTGCTAATGTTAGGTTAAACACCCAACGAAAAATAAAAAGTAGTCCAGCCATAGAAAATAAAAATAAATTTTATATTTAATATAAATAATGAGATGGAGAATTTTTTAGTTAAAAAATCTTTAAACTGCTTTATAATTTAGCTTAAAACTAAAAATATATTAACAAAATATACATCTTCTATCTTTACCAAGTGATCTCAATACTATGCCTTATGTATTAGTAGACTCTACTAAACACACCTTATCCTCCCTTAAAAATAAAATATCAGGGTTTTTCCCTAAAAAAATTCCACCTCTATTGGGAATAGATATTAGTTCATCTGCAATTAAATTAATTGAGCTTGCTCAAGGCAGTAGTGGACTTTATGTTAAACACTATTCAATAGAGCCTCTACCACCAAACACCATCATTGACAATAACATAGAGGATGTGAATAAACTTAGCAAAGCACTAAAAGATATCATTCAACAGCTGGGGACCCGTACTAAAAAAGTAGCAACTGCCATACCTAGCTCACATGTTTTTAATAAAATAGTACCCATTCCTATTGATCTCTCAGGGAGTGAATTAGAAGCTTACATTGAAACTGAGGTAGAACAGCATGTTCCCTATTTGAGGGAAGAAATAAATTTCGACTTCGAAGTACTAGGCACTTCAGAATCAGATCCAGATTATATGGATACCTTACTTGTCGCTTGCCGTAGTGAGTATATTAATACTCGAATTACTGCATTAAAAAACGCTCACTTAATACCTACTGTCATAGATGTAGATACCTATGTTATGGAGAAAGTCTTTCCTTTTATCCTAGAGGCCATTCCAAATCAGGATTCAAATAATACGATTGCAACCATAGATGTAGGTGCAACACTAATTATAATGAATGTATTTCATAACGGAAGAATCATCTACACTCAAGAGCAAGCCTTCGGAGGTAATCAACTTACTCAAAATATACAGTATCACTACAACTTATCCTATAGTGATGCAGATTTGGCAAAACAAAGAGGAAATCTACCAGAGAGCTATACTAATCAGATTCTTATTCCTTTTGAAAATGAAATTATAAAAAGGATACAAAATCTTATAAAAATATTTATTTCCTCAAGCCATTATGACAGTATTAGCCACCTTATATTATGTGGTGGTTGTGCCACCGCCCCTAAGTTAAGGGAAATAGCTGAAATTTCACTTAAAACACCTACCTCGATTGCTAATCCTTTTAGTTCTATGATGCTAGGATCAGAAGTTAATCCTAAATCACTATTTAGTGATGCTCCTAGATTAATTATCGCTTGCGGATTAGCCTTAAGACATTTTCCCTGATGACTCAAATTAATTTACTGCCTTGGCGAGCTATTCAAAGAAAGCGGCGAGAGAAGAATTTTTATATTGCTCTAGGTATTTGTACTGCACTTATAGTAGGTGTAATTACTTTAATTAATTTCTATATCAATGACCTAATTAGCTATCAAAATCAAAGAAATAACTATTTACAAGAGGAAATTAACAAATCAACTAAAGTGGTAGGAGAGGTCAATAAACTAGATAAAGAGAAAGAAAAAATTTTAACCTATATGGAAATTATCCAGCAACTACAAGTAAGCCGACCACTTATCGTACAAATTTTTAGCAAAGTAGGGCAATCCATTCCAGATGGGATGTATTTAGAAAGTATGGAGCGTAAAAATCATACCATTACACTTATTGGATTATCCGAATCGGATAGCAGAATTTCTACATTTATACACCACTTAGATGATTCCTCCCTATTTGAAAAGACTCAATTAAAAGGGGTAGAAAAAATAGAAAAGGATCAGAATATTGTTCGTAAACAATTCATTTTGGATACTACCGAGAAGTGGCTAGGTTCTACTCTTAAAGAAAAATAAAGATTCATTAAAAAAATAGCGATTAAACACTATGGATCTAGATTTTAATGATATTGGTAATTGGCCAATCACTACAAAAATTATCTTTATCCTACTAGCTTGCCTACTGGTTGCTGCTGGTGGATATTTTCTTTTTACCCAAGATCAACTACAACAGCTTAAAAATCTTGAAAATCAAGAGCAGCAACTTAAAACATCTTTTCAAACTAGGCAATTACAGGCCTCTAAATTATCTAGCTACAAAGAACGGATAGGGGATTTAGAAACATCTTTTAATGAAATGTTACACCAGCTCCCAGATAAAGCTGAAATTAGTAATTTACTCACAGATATTTCACAAGCAGGAAAAGCGAGTGGGTTAGAGTTTGAATTTTTTAGACCAGGGCAAGAAAAAATTGAAAGGTTTTACGCAGAGTTACCTATACAAATTCAAGTACTTGGTCATTACCATCAACTTGGAGAATTCATAAGTAAGGTAGCTGCCCTACCTCGTATTGTCACTTTCCATGATTTCTCAATTAAGCGTGGAAAAACAGATGTTTTAGTAATGACCGCTACAGCAAAAACCTATCGTTATCTTGATGACACAGAGAGAGAGGCGAACGAGGCAGATTCAAATAAAAAGAAAAAATAAGTGATGAATGCTTCATTGGGTTATAAAAAGAAAAACAAATTACTTACTATTTGTACTATTGCCGTTAGTTTCTTAGGATTGCTCGGATGCAATAATCAGAATCAAGGGATAGCAGATTTACAACAATATACACAAACAATTAAGTCCCGTCCTGCTGCAAAATTAGAATCCTTACCTGAGGCAAAACCTTACGAAAAATCCATTTATAAATTTGTACGGATTCGTGATCCGTTTGTACCGATTCTAGATATGGCAGAAGAAAAAATCAGCCCATCTAATATTGTTGCCCCTGATCAGGATCGTCCTAAAGAGGCCCTAGAGGAATATGCTTTAGGTGCCCTTAAAATGGTAGGTATCTTAAAACAAAGAGAGGAAATATGGGCACTAGTTCTTACCCCAGATCGTCATTTATACCGAGTTCAATCAGGCAATTACATTGGGAAGGATTACGGAAAAATAAGACGTATTGACGATGGAAGTATTGAAATTTTAGAGACTTTCTTTGAGCACGGAAGTTGGTTTGAACGGGAAGTAAAACTTGAGCTAAGTACTATAGAAAATTAAAAAAATGAATAAAATCCATCGATATATTAAAAAGCTATCTATCAATCGTTGTTTCTTACTCTCTATTGGATTATTCCTGCTGCCTATATGTGCTCGAGCTACAACACAATTACAAGATATAAAATATGCCTCTTTAACAGGAAATCAAACCCAAATTCAATTTATATTTTCAGAGTTTGCCTCCTATCCGCAATTTTTTACCATAGAGGATCCCTCAAGGATTATATTAGATTTTTCAGAGACACAAATTGCTTTAGATGCTAAATCCAAGTCCGTTGGATTAGGTGCTGTTAATAACCTTATTATGGCTGAAGATACCAATCGCACAAGGGTAGTCGTAAATCTAACCCATTCAGCACCTTTCAAAATTAAAGAAAATGGAAATATTATTGAGCTATTAATACAAGATACTGAAGCCAATTCCCGTCCGAATTCAAAATTAATTAATAATTACCTATATCGAATCAAAAATATTGATTTTCGTAGAGGCGAACATGGAGAAGGGCGTATTATTGTACTGCTTTCTGATCCCCATATATCTGTTGATATTAAAGAAGAGGGCGGAGATATTATTGCCGATTTTTCTAATACCCATCTACCTGATAAGTTTAAGCAACGCTTAGATGTATTAGATTTTGCAACACCAATTAAGTTTATAGATATTTTCCCTAGAGAAAAGGGGGCAAGAATTCATATTATCCCAATAGATTCTGATCACGAATATCTCTCCTACCAAACTGATAATACTTTGGTGATAGAAGTAAAACAGGGTAAAAAACGAGGAGAGGAAGATGATGATGAATATATGGGAGAGAAACTTTCTCTAAACTTCCAAGATATTGAGACAAGAACTGTATTACAGTTACTAGCGGATTTTTCTGAATTTAATTTAGTTACCAGCGATGCAGTACAAGGCAATGTTACTTTAAGATTAAAAAAAGTACCCTGGGATCAAGCCCTAGACATTATTTTAAAAACTAAGGGGTTAGAAAAACGCCACAGGGGAGATATTACCTTGATTGCTCCTAGTGAAGAGTTAGTAAGTAATCAAGAACAGGAGTTAAAATCCCAGAAACAAAGTGAGGAACTTGCACCACTTCGTGCTGAATTTATTAAAGTTAAATTTACTAAAGCAACTTCTCTCGCTAGTCTCCTTACCACAGGAATAAGCCCAATAGACAACTCACCTATGGGCATGATGGCAATGATGGGTGGCGGTATGGGTGGCGGTATGGGTGGCGGTATGGGTGGCGGTATGGGTGGCGGTATGGGTGGCGGTATGGGTGGCGGTATGGGTGGCGGTATGGGTGGCGGTATGGGTGGCGGTATGATGGGCGGTATGATGGGCGGTGGCAGTGGTGGTAGTAATTCTAATAATTCTTTTATCTCTAAAAGAGGAAAAATTATTATAGATGGTCGCACTAATACCCTATTTATTATGGATACTCAAGATAGTTTGGATCAAATCCACAAAATTATCGCTAAATTAGATGTCCCAGTACGTCAAGTACTCATTGAATCTAGGATTGTTATTGCAAGTACTCAATTTAGTAAAGAACTTGGGGTCAGATTTGGGCTTAACAAGCAATCTGGTGCTGGAAATGGAGCATTTCAGAATTTCACTACCTCTGGGTCTCTAGATGGTACAAATACAATCATGACGAGTGGTACTGCGGGGGATCTTTCAAATCGTTTAAATGTTAATTTTCCCTCACCTCCTTCAACAGGAGGCGTAAATGCAGCACAAATGGCACTTGCATTTACCAAACTTCCTTTAGGAACTTTATTAGAATTAGAACTCTCTGCGTTACAAACAGAGCAAAGGGGTAAGATTCTGTCTAATCCACGGGTAGTTACTGCTAATAATAAAATGGCTATTATTACGCAAGGTACTCAAATTCCTTATCAACAAGCAGCTTCGAGTGGAGCAACTTCTATTTCATTTAAAGAGGCAGTATTAAGTTTAATGGCTATTCCCCAAATTACTCCTGATGATCATATTATTATGGATTTAAAAGTAAATAATGATGCTGTAGGTGCAATTTTTGGTGGGGTGCCAAGTATTAATACCCGAGAGCTTATGACTCAAATACAAGTAGAAAATGGACAAACAATTGTACTGGGCGGAATATATGAAGAACAGGGCAATAGACAAAAAAACAAAGTACCTTTTCTAGGAGGTATACCCTACATTGGTGCATTATTTCGTGGTACTGTAGATAGTACCCAAAAAAGTGAATTACTGATTTTCATAACGCCTAAAATTATCGAAGAATCCGCTCAATTTAGCTAATTGGCAAAATTATCTCCAAAATGGTCCAGCAGAATATTTTCTTTATTGGCCCAATGGGCGTAGGAAAAACAACCATTGGAAAATCTTTAGCAAAAATTTTAGGAAAAACTTTCTATGATAGCGATCATGAAATTGAACAAAGTACACAAGCGAGCATTCCTACAATTTTTGATATAGAAGGAGAGGAAGGATTTAGGCTACGAGAATATAAAACAATTACCGAGCTAGTAAAACTAAACAATATTGTACTTGCCACCGGAGGAGGAGCAATTCTTAATGAGAAAAGCAGAATGTTGCTGGCAGCACAAGGCTTAGTAGTTTATTTATATGCACCAGTAGAGTTTTTATATCGCCGTATTGCTTATGATAAAAATCGCCCGTTACTTCAAAAAGATAATCCATTAGATTATTTAACCCAGTTATTTCATAAACGGGATCCGCTCTATCGAGAAATCTCGGATATAACTATTTGTACTGAAAAAAAAACAATTAAGGCAATTACTGACGAAATCCTTCATCGATTAAGACCCATTGAATAACCTCTCATGATAACCCTCTCAATTGATATTCAAGATCGTGGTTACCCAATTTATATTGGAAGTAATTTACTTTATCAAAAATCCCTATTGGATCGTCATATTGCTGGATCTGAAGTTGTGATTGTCACAAATGAAACAATTGCTCCTTTATATTTATCTAGAGTGATCAATAATTTAAGCAATTATCGCTGCACTGAAATTACTCTACCCGATGGAGAGCAATATAAAACCTTAGAAGGAATCACGCCAATCTTCGATAGGCTTCTTAAAGATAAATTTTCTAGGAAAACTACTCTAATTGCTTTAGGTGGTGGCGTAGTGGGTGATATGGCAGGGTTTGCCGCTGCGTGTTATCAACGGGGCATTCCCTTTATTCAAATTCCTACCACACTACTTGCACAAGTAGATTCTTCGGTAGGAGGAAAAACAGGAGTCAATCACCCTTTAGGGAAAAATATGATTGGAGCTTTTTATCAGCCCCTATGTGTTTTAGCCGATATAGATACTTTGAATACCTTAGATGAAAGGCAATTTAAAGCAGGTATTGCAGAAATTGTTAAATACGGGTTAATTCGAGATCTTGATTTTTTTCTATGGCTTGAAAAGCATATGGATCGGCTATTAAAGCGGGATCAAAATATACTGATACAGGCTATCGAGCGTTCTTGCCAAAATAAGGCAGAAGTGGTTGCAGCTGACGAAAGAGAGTCGGGAATTCGAGCAACTTTAAATCTAGGTCATACTTTTGGTCATGCTATAGAAACAGGAATGGGCTATGGTAATTGGCTTCATGGAGAAGCTGTTGGCGTAGGGATGATCATGGCAGCAAATCTATCTCGTCGCTTAGAGTGGTTATCTGACTATGATGTTAAGCGAATTACCCACCTACTTACCCAAGTAGGGCTTCCTACACAACCCCCTCAAGAAATAAATACCCAACGCTTCTTAGAACTAATGGCAGTAGATAAAAAAGTGGCTAATGGTCAATTACGGTTAGTATTACTTAAACAGTTAGGAGAAGCAGTAGTGACCAGTGATTTCCCATATTCTTTACTAGGAGAAATTATTCAAGAATTTCAATAGATACTTAGTCTATAGGCAAAATGCCTTAGGCTAAGTACTAAGCAATTTATCAATGAGATTAAGCAGTAATACGTAGTGCTGTTATTGATTATTTTCTGTAAAAAATAAGTCTGAAGCTTACCAGCCCTAGTAACATCATTAAAAGTGAGGAAGGCTCTGGTACAGTTGAAGTGCCAGAGTCGCCCGCAGTTGGATCGCTAGGGTCGCCACTATCACCAGTAAATCCACTATAACCGACATAATTTACGGTAGCACTACCAGTGATACTACTCTTACTTTTACCTCCAGCTAAAATGCTACCGTTGATAACCTTACTACCACTGAAAAATACCATTAGCTAGAAGAAAAGTTCCTGCAAAAGAAGCACTAGATCCAGTAGCACTAAAATCTCCACCTACGTTAAATAGCACATGATCTGCGGTTAGACCACCGGCAAGAATAATAGCAGATGATCCTTTGAGGCTTACATCACCAGTTACATTAATAATAAACTCATCTGTTGCTGATCCGCTAAGTGTTAGTGTGTTTGAGCCTGTAAGGTTTATATTTCCTGAAATATCAAACACGGATCCATCTGCACTACTTAGGGTAGTAGTACCACTAATGCCACTTAAACTTTGATCTGCAGTTGTACTGTTGGCAGCATCAGAAACATTTTTTATGTCACTATATAAATCATTCCAATAACTACTATTTGTATTTTGGGTAGCTGTACCAGTAACATGGGAGCTATTTCCACTAAAACTATCACCATACTCCGTATTTCCATTAATAGTTCTACTACCAGTTAATGTTAATGCACCACTGGTACCTACATTTCCATTGATAGATCCACTACCAGTCATTGAAGTAGTACCCGCAATCATTCCACCATTTGTGGTGAGTAATGCAAAATTTCCTGCATCACCTAGGTTAATAGGAGAAGCAAGAGTAATACTAGAGGCTCCAAGGAGAATTAATGCTAATAATTTTTTATTTATAATCAGAATTATTCTTTTATATTATTTATGTGCTTAAATAAACTTTTTTTGTTATTCGTTTTGGGCTAAATAACCCATATATCGCAAAACATGAGTAGCAACTTTTATACCATCATCGCTATCTTATTAATTATAATAAATAGAATATTTATGTTTTCTACCGATATAACTTAAAAATATGACGTAAATTGTCACTTTGGAATTTTAGAGTAGGTTCTCAATAAAATATTGAGGCTTATAAGGGATTTTATCTATAGCTCTAAAGAGAAAGGCTTAAGCGATAATTGTCTTTAAATCTTTAAGAACTGGCTTGTTTTATAAGCAAAAAAGCTAGGATAAATTTGTGGAAATGAGAGAAGGAGTAAAGTAATACAAGATCTCGCTTAGGATTATTCTATCCCTAAGCGAGTATTTATAATTTTTTTAGTTTAATTTCTTATAGATAATAGGTTATTTTTCTCATACGGGTAATCATGCTAAGACCTATTAATCCTAGCAAAATCATGAATAGGGGAGTAGGCTCTGATATTGCACTAGAATCATTTCCATTATTTGGATTTATTAATCCTGGAAGCACAGTATTAGTAGCAGTATCAGCAGTAGGTCCAGTATAGGGGATTCCTGATGTACCAGGGCTAATTGACATATTCATCATTGATCCACTTGAGATACTATCTGTACCAGTACCGCCAGTTAAAACATTGCCTATTAAACTTGCACCACCAGATAAATTCAAATTACCATTTGGTAAAAGAAAAGTACCAAATAATTTAACACCTCCCAACCCTTGAAGATCGCCATTTTCTATATTAAAAAGAACGTGATTAGCGGTGACACCGCCATCAAGGACAATAGAGGATCCAATACCAAAAGTTGCACCTCCATCGACATTAATTATAAATTGCTCATCGGCTGAGCCACTAAGAGTCAGAGTATCAGCACCTCCTAAATTTATACCCCCAGAGATATTAAATACAGAGGGTTCAGCATCTCCTGTGCCAGTTAATACAGTATTTCCCGTAATGCTACTCAAGGAATTATTTGGATCTACAGTCATACCACTAGCAGCACTAGAAGCAGCAGAAATATCATCATAAAGACTATTCCAGTAGCTAGAATCTATATTCTGATTAGCAGTGTGGGGTGATTGAATTGCAGTAGTAGTAGTATTAGAGTCTGGATCTAAAAAATTGCCATAGAGCACATCTCCATAAATTTTAGCCCCCAAATACATATTAAGAGTATTACTACTACCTATATTTCCAGAAATTGAACCGCTAATATTCGTGTTTCCACGAGTAGAGAGTAAAGAGTAATCTTGTAGTAGTGGAGTTGCAAATGAAGTACTAGAAATGATAAATAAAGTGATGGTTATTAATATTTTTTTCATAAATTAAGCCTCTTTATAATAAAAGCTATAGACTTTAGTTCTTATACATTAAGTGACTATTTTTATCACATAATAAGACCATATTTTACATTAAAATTATTAAATATTAATAATTACAGCTAGATAAATACATATTACGTTTGTGACATATATTGTCATATAATTAGTAAATTAACTATTTGTAATATTGAAATATGTATCTACATCAGATATCTGATTGTACTGATCAGCATGGAGGATATAACAAGAAATATTATGCGTATTTAGTAATACAGGAAATATGGGATCAACAATCCCCTGTTGCGCAAGGTCTATCGCTTTTAATTTAGTTTGGCTTAGTTTTATACTTTTAACTAAAATAAGTCGGCTAGCTGCTAATTGGTAGGTTAGCCATAGAGCTAGACTATCTGAGGTCATTTCCCAAGTTTGGGGAATATCTGAATGGTTAATAAGTTCTTTTGAAGGTAACCAAATGGGTATTTTATTTTCTTCTAATGCCTTATTTATTTCTGCTATACCAGCGGCTAGGGAGAGTTCTGGAGCTAAGCTTTGTAATAGATAACCAAATTGATCCATTGCAAGCAAAGCCATATGATGGGCATAGGAATCAGCAAACTTCCATTGCTTTTGAGCGGTACGAACTTGATCAGCAAAAGGACCACCTCCCGGTACAATGACACACTTTCCTTTATTTTTTATTTGATCAAGCCAAAGCGGAAGGCAGCTACTACTATAGAGGCTTCCTCCTAGTTTAATTATCCAGATATCTTGAAACATTTTAGCTAACGATAATATGGGTTCAGTGCTTGAAAAATAGCTGCTGCTTTATCTAAGGTCTCTTGATATTCAGCACTTCGATCTGAATCCGCTACAATGCCACTACCTACCCAAAACCGTAGAGAGTTTTGATTATATACTAGAGTGCGTATGGCAATGTTAATATCCATATTACCTTCAAAGCTAATATAGCCAAGGCTACCACAATAGATTCCACGACGATGAGGTTCTAGTTCCTCTATAATTTCCATGGCACGTATTTTAGGGGCGCCTGTTATAGATCCCCCCGGAAAGCAGGCTTGTAATAAATCAAGGGTATTTTTTCCGGAAGCAAGTTGTCCGTGGATAGTGCTGGCTAAATGATGTACTGTAGCAAAAGATTGAACAGTGCAAAGTTGCATTACTTGGATAGATCCTAGAGTACATACTCGACCTAGATCATTACGCAATAGATCTACAATCATAATGTTCTCTGCTTGATCTTTACTACTATTTTGTAGATTAACTGCCAATTGAGTATCAATAACAGGGTTTATATCTCTAGGTCGAGTTCCTTTAATTGGGATAGTTTCAACTCTATCTCCAGATACTTTTAAAAACCTTTCCGGAGAAGTGCTTAAAATACTACCCTCTGGAATAGAAAAAAAACTGCTAAAAGGGGCAGGGTTAATTTCTCGTAAATAAGAGTAAAGAGCCCAAGAATCGCCATAGGCTTTTGACTCAAAGCGTTGGGCTAAATTAACTTGATAGCAATCTCCTGCACAGATATAGTTTTGAATACGATCAAAAGCCCAATTATAGCTTTCTTTGCTTAAATTGGATTGGGGATAATTTTCAATATGAAAAAAATGCTGATTAGATCGTATTGCTTTACTTAAGCGTGCTTTTAAAGAATCCCAATGAACTTGGGTATGAGGATCATAACCTTGTGTTACTAAAAAAGTTGCTTGGCAGTGATGATCTACGATAACCACCCAATCATAGATGCCAATTGCCATTTCTGGCATTTGTTCTATATCTGCGGTTATGCTAGGTAGGGTTTCAAATCGACGTGCTAAATCATAACTGAAATACCCCATAGCTCCTCCTGATAACGGAATTTCAGAAAGAAAGTTAGGGAGTTGTTTACCACTGAAACGATCTAACTCTCTTTGCAGTAAGATAAGAGAGTTTTGGGTGCTTAAAATTTTGCTAGTGCGATAGCCAATTTCAGTGATTAACCCTTTAGTTTTTAGGGTAATAAAAGGATCAGCGGCAATAATATCAAAACGACCTGACCGATCACTAGGCCAGCCACTATCTAAAAAAATAGGCCATGGCTCTGAATAAATTGTTTCAAATAAGGATGCAGAGCATTCAGAGTAGGGTAATTCAACCCATTGTACCTGTTGCTGATGCATAGAAAATTAATGTTTTTGTAATTGCTCCCAACCTAATTGGGCAATAGCCAATGCAGGACCGTGGCTAGAATCTATGGTATCTACACCTAATTTTAATACTTGAGAAAAATCAAAATAAGGTCGATTTATTCTTCTGGCACACTCAAGGGCTAAAAACCGTCCAATACCTACGCCAATAATGGGAGTCTCAGCAACTAAAGATATTCTAGAGAGGATTTGAAAAATTGCTTCAGTCAACTGCTGGCATTGCTTCTCATAAAAATAGATAGCTAGTTGATGCCAAAAATTAAGAGACTCATTTTCATAGTCCATGCCTATCATTCTGGCAAGTCTTCTAGCACAATCTTGAGGAAGTTTTCCTTGGCGATCCGCACTTGGATGGAGATCTGAATCTTGAGGCAATAATCCCAGCATATGATATATATCAGCGGTAGTTGCAAAGTGCTCTGCAGTAAGCCGTACCCAATTTCCATGAAAAGGAGCTTTTTTGCAAATAGCCATTAGAGGAGTACGCACTACTCCAGAATAAACTAGCTCCCCGTTGATTAATCGAGCGTGATCGTCTGTACCTTGAGGGCAAGGAGTGTCATTTTTAAAAGGAATAAAATCGCTGGTAGTGCTACCTATATCTAATAATAACCCTTCATGCCAAAAATTTGCCGCTAACTGGCTGGTAGCTAAATAGTTAGCAGATGCAATAGAAGCTATAAGTTTATAGGCTTGATCCAACTCAACAAATCCATGGATTCCAGAAAATATATATATGGGTATATCTGTAAAGAACTGATGAACAGAGTTTAAAATTGCAACCACCCCTTCATAGCGATCCTTAAAAATATCTACTAACTCCCCAGTCATGGTAATGACTACAATATGCCCAATGCTCCCCAATTTATGTTTCATCTGATTAAAAGCAGCAGTTAATTGATCTATCCCTTGCCATAAGGGGCAAACTACCTGATCGCATATAATGATTTTTCCTTGAGAATCTGTAAGTGCTGCTTTTAAGTGTGCGCCTCCAATATCCCAACCACTGACCGTAAATGTCATATAATTTACCTTACTATTTTTTCTCTCAGAGAGAGGAAGGGTTGATGGCCAAAATTAGAAGGCAATACTATTTTATCCAATCCTTCATTTAATAAGGTAAATAGCCATCGCATAGGAGAAATACCATAAACAGTTCGCAATCCTAAATAGCTTGTAGTAAGACGAGGATTGATTTCTAGAATAATAAGTGATTGGTTTTGAGCAATAATTAAATCAATTCCAATAAATCCCCATAACCTAGGTAGGGTATTGGCAATAGTATTTGCTATCTCTTGTAGATGATGATAAATAGGATTTTCAGCCATGATAGCATTGATTAATATAGCATTAAGGTAAATTTTATCTTTTTTGATTTTTATTTGTTGCTGATTAACACTTAGTAATAGTGTTTTATCTCCATCACAAATCAGAGTAAGACTCATTGCTTGTCCTTGAATATAGGGCTGAACAATATAGTTTTTTGCATCAAAGATATTTTTTTGTTTCCATAAATGTAGATCTAAAGGTGCTTTAAAATAAAATGTATCAATGCAGCCGGCGCCATCATTTGGTTTACAAATTAAAGATTCTTCCTTACTAGTCTTATCTAATCTCCAATCTAGCAAGCTTATTGTAGTAGGTATACTTAAACTAGCTGCTTTTAGGTATTTCTCTGTTTCTATTTTACTAGAGGCAATTTGTGTTGCTTGAGGATGGCAGCCAAGCAAAATTTTTCCTGCTTTTAGAATTTTCTCTTGAATTTTAGTTAAAGTATTTCTGGATTCGGGAGCGATGGGTAATACCGCATCTACTTTATCTAAACAATATTGCCAAGTTTGATGAAATTGGGAAAGAGTATAAATAGTATGATAATAACGAATATAAGAAAGGGTAGGTAAGCGGTAATCTCGTAAAATAATAACTTTTACTTCCCTAACTTCTAAAAAATCTCTAAGCACTGCTTGCAGTATCAAATCTCCTTCCTTCATTAATGAGGCAGGTAGAGAATTTTCACATAAAGCACCACTAGTTATATATTCATATACTAAAATTTTCACTATTGGTTTAACTAAAAAATGAAGCTAGTTCCAGTACTTGATTTAATGGGAGGTAAAGTAGTCTATGCTACAGGTAAAGAACGAAAGCACTATTTACCTTTAATTTCATCATTTACTAAACACTCTGATCCTATAGAAATCGTTACTAACTTACTAGCTTGGTATCCTTTTTCTTATCTTTATCTTGCTGACCTAGATTCTTTAATGAGTCAGGGCAATAATTATTCAGTTATTGCTAAAATTGCCTTAAATTTCCCTAGCTTAAATTTATGGGTAGATTCAGGTACAACAAATCATATAGGGATTGAGCAATTATTTACTTTAGGCATCACTCGACCTGTCATTGGTACAGAAAGTATTACTAATTTAACTACTTGGGAAAAATTATGGAATTATTCTTGGGCTAAAAAAATTATTCTTTCTCTAGATTATAAAAATAATTATTTCCTTGATTCAGCTTGCTTAGTCCAGCAATCTCAGCTATGGTCAGAAACTATTATTGGAATGGATTTAGATTCGGTGGGGAGCCAAAAAGGACCTAATTGGCGATTCTTATCTCAGCTAAAATCAAAGCAAGCTAAAAATGGGAAACTATTTGCTGCGGGAGGAATTTCTTCTTTAGGGGATTTAAAGCAATTAAAGACTTGGGGTGCTAGTGGTGCTTTGATCGCTAGTATTCTTCATTACGGGCATTTGAATCCAAGAGATCTAGTAGGGATAGAATTTCCTAAAGGTATTTAAGTTTTTTTATAATGAGTTCATTAACTAATGTTTGAGCAAGATTGCTTTTAGTGACTCTCTGAAGTGCTTTCCAAGCAGGAATACTATTTACTTCTAATACTTGATATCCATTTATAGACTGAATAATGTCTACCCCTCCATAATCTACACCTACAGCTCGAGTAGCTTGACAAGCCAGCTGATTAATTTCTGAATCTAAGTCTACTATGGGAATACAGATAGCACCCTGAGCAGCGTTAGTAATCCAAGATTGTCCATAACGGATCATCGCTGCAACAGTACGATGTTGAATTACAAAAATTCGCCAATCTTTCCACTGGTTTGGAATAGCTGGTGAAATATATTCTTGTAGGTAATACAATTCTCCTTCAGGAATAATTTTTTCTAAGTTATTGCGATCAATAAAACTAATTCCCCTACCTTGGCTACCAAATAAAGGTTTTATAATTAATTGATAATTTTCTTGTGCTGCTTGAACAATTACCGCTTGTGCTTGCTCTTTGGTTTCACAAACCCAAGTACGAGGTGTAGGAATAGCTTTATGGTGTAAAAGAAAAGAAGTTCTTGCTTTATCTACAGTACGTTCAATAGCAGAGGGATTATTAAATATAGGTACTCCTAGTTTTTCTAAACAATGAAGTATATCTAGTCTAAAGCTAATCTGCTCTAAGCTACCTCCAGCAATACCTCGTACAACCACTCCATCAGGTAATTGATTGTTCAATCCCGGAATATAAAGCCCAAACGGTAAGCTAAGATCTACTTTACACTGAGATAAATTTGAGTAAATTATTTCTACCTTACAATCAACTAGAGCAGATGCTAGCTGTTGGCTATGCCAGCCATGATTATGATTAAAAATAACAACACAGGACATAGAGTTAGCAGGGAGAAAATAGCGTTAATAATTGAGTGAATCGTTGGGCTATTTGCTGATAGCAAAGATCAATATTTGCTCCCTTAGCATGTATTGTACAAATAGGATCTCCTTGATTAATAACACTGCCATTAGCAGGATAATCATGGCAAAAATTAGGCCAAGTTATATAAGAGGGGATGATTAAATCATAAGGAGCGTAGAGAATAATAAAGCCTTGTGTTTGAGCTATAGATTTTATTTTTATAGGTAATGTGTTACCTAAACAACCATTAATATGGGCACTTAGTGGATTAAATAAATCCTGATATAAATCCATAGCAGCAGGAGGTCTTGGATTAATTTCTAGTACCCAGATTTTTTCATTTTTATCCTGAATGAAATCTAAACCATTTAATCCTCTTAATTCTGTAGTGAGTACGATTTTTTCTATATATTTTTTTAAAAGAGTGCGGTTGGAATAACTCAGTTTAAAAGGAGCAAAAATTCCCCCATATCGATAGGGAGTAGTCTTTGTAGGTGCAATGATGAGTAGATTATACCCAATAATCTGGCAGTACTTACCGTTAGCAAGAAAGAGTACTGATCCTGCTTGGCCATTTATTTTTTTCTGAAAATAGTAGCCAGAATCAGAAGTGAAAGCACACTGATTGGCAAGTCTAATATGACTACCCCCTGTACCATAGACTGATTTATATAGCCAACCTTCAGGGTGACTAGGTGGGTGAATCTGGATCTGAGGGGTAGGAATACTAAGCTCTTCTAGTAGAGGAAAAAAATAAGTAAAATCTTTTAGATTTTTAACTTGATAATAGGTATTGCCTAAAAGAATCCATTTCTTGTTTAATTCTTTAAGTAATTCAAGATGATTTTCAATACCTCCGCCAAATATTAATCCGATAGGCTGCTTTTCTCCTGCTAGCATCTCCATTAGAGATAAGCAGCATTTTTCTGTAGTGGTATAGGGAGAGATTTTTACCCAATCTATAGCAAATTCTCTTGTCTCTACGTCCCCAAAATAATCAGCTGCAAATACTCTTTTATATCCAGTTGTTATTGCGGCTTGAGCAAGTGCTCGAACAGTTACTGCGATAACGACAATAGGCCAAGAAGGATCCCAAATATTCTTGGGAAAATAGTTATTTATTTTTAGATTAAAAAAGTGAGATATGAAGGGCTCTAGCCCCTAATTAATCATAGGAGCTAGGTTTAAATCATGAAAATTATCTATCGTGAAGATGAGAAAGAACGGTGTCTAAGCTCTCTCTTGCATCCCCAAATAACATTCGAGTATTTTCCCGATAGAATAAAGGGTTATCTACCCCTGCATAACCTGATGCCATACTCCGTTTTAAGACTATTGTAGTTTTGGCTTTCCATACCTCGAGTACAGGCATTCCTCCAATAGGACCATGAGGATCCTCTTGTGCTGATGGATTAACAATGTCATTAGCTCCGATAACAACTACTATATCAGTATTTGGAAAATCCTCATTGACTTCATCCATTTCTAATACGATATCGTAGGGTACCTTGGCTTCAGCCAATAATACATTCATATGCCCAGGCATACGCCCCGCTACTGGATGGATAGCAAACCGTACGGTGGTTTTTTTCTCTCGTAATAAACGGGTAATCTCATAGACAATATGTTGAGCATGTGCTACTGCCATGCCATAGCCAGGAACAATAATGACATTTTTAGCAGATTTTAATAAATCAGCCGTATCTTCTGCAGAAACAGCAACTACTTCGCCACCGCTTGCAGTAGCCGCACTGGATTGTCCTGATCCAGTACCAAAGCCACCCATAATCACGCTAACAAAGTTACGGTTCATAGCACGACACATGATATAGCTTAAAATCGCACCACTACTACCTACTAGGGCACCAATAACAATGAGCAAATCATTATTGAGCATAAACCCTGTCGCCGCAGCAGCCCAACCCGAGTAACTATTGAGCATCGAGATAACGACTGGCATATCTGCACCACCAATTGCCATCACCATATGGACTCCAAAGCCAAGAGCGATCAATGTCATTAAAAATAGATAGAGAAATCCTAAACCTGTGCTCTCAGTTCCTGTAAAAGATTTTCCAAACCAAAACATAAGGATAAAAAGCCCTAAATTTAACCAATGGCGAGCAGGAAGGAGTAGAGGTTTACCATCTATTTTTCCACTGAGTTTACCAAAGGCAACTACAGATCCAGAAAAAGTCATAGCCCCAATAAGAATACCTAAATAGGTTTCTACATTATGAATTGATTCCTCTATGCCAGTAAATTGAGTTTTGGATCCAAAGAAATTAACATAACCTACTAAAATTGCAGCCAACCCTACTGAGCTATGAAGCACGGCAACTAGCTCTGGCATTTCGGTCATCTTTACTTCTCTAGCAATTTTAACACCATAGTAAGCACCTACACCCATGGTCGTAATCAATGCTAGATAAGCAAAAAAGCCATGAATAGCACCACTGCAGATGGTCGCTAGAATAGCTATCGCCATTCCTGCCATACCATAGAAATTACCTCGCTGAGAGGTTTCTTGATGGCTTAAACCACCTAGACTGAGAATAAATAAAATAGTTGCACCGATATAAGCTACGGTCACTAAACCTTGAGACATCACCTTTATTAAGCTCCTATTTCTTAAACATCCGTAGCATACGTTGGGTTACGAAAAAACCACCAGTGATATTGACACTAGTAATTAGTATTGCAACGGCAGCAATTAACCCTAAAAAGAACCCAGAGTTTGTAATCTGAATTAAAGCCCCAATGATAATAATGCTACTAATTGCATTAGTAACGCTCATTAATGGAGTATGCAAAGAAGCAGTTACATTCCAAATTACTTGATAACCTATAAAGCAAGAAAGAATAAATACCATTAAATGAGGCATAAACGAAGAAGGAGCAGCAGCACCTAATCCCCATAAACCCAAGCCACCTAGCCCCATAAATAAAACAATCATTTGCTCTTTTTTAGAGAGGGGACACTTGCTTTCCTTGACATACTCTTTTATAGGAGGAAGAGTGGAGTAATCAACCGAGTTAGCTGCTGAAGTAGCAGATATTTTTGGTGCTGGTGGCGGCCAAGTAATTTCTCCTTGATTTACTGCAGTGACTCCTCGAAGTACCTCATTTTCCATATCTAAGTGGAGCACTCCATCTTTTTCTGGGCAAAGTTCTTCAAGTAAATGGCGTAAATTAGTGGCGTATAATTGGCTTGACTGAGTAGGAAGCCGGCTAGTTAAGTCTGTATAACCAATAATAATCACTCCATGGCTAGTTACTACACTATCTGCCTTAGTCAGAGCACAATTTCCCCCTTGTTCTGCTGCTAAATCCACAATCACACTCCCTGTTTTCATAGATTTTACCATCTCTTCAGTAATAAGCACTGGAGCCTTTTTACCGGGAATAAGGGCAGTAGTAATAATAATATCGACTTCAGCAGCTTGCTGAGCAAAAAGAGCCATCTCTGCTTCAATAAATTGCTTACTCATCTCCTTAGCGTAACCGCCTGCCCCTGATCCTTCTTCCTTAAAATCTAGCTCAAGGAATTCAGCACCCATGCTTTCTATTTGTTCTTTGACTTCAGGACGAGTATCAAAAGCCCGAACAATAGCACCTAACCCAGAAGCAGTACCAATAGCAGAAAGACCGGCTACCCCTGCACCGATCACCAATACTTTAGCAGGAGGAATTTTACCTGCAGCAGTGATTTGTCCGGTAAAAAAACGACCAAAATGGCTTGAGGCTTCTATAACAGCTCGATATCCTGCTACATTAGCCATGGAGCTTAGGGTATCTAGTTTTTGCGCTCTGGAAATTCGAGGTACGCTATCTATTGCTAAAACAGTGATATTTTTAGCGGCGAGCTTCTCTAATAATTCTTTATTTTGAGCAGGCCAAATAAAACTGATTAAAGTACTACCTTCCCGTAATAGTGCAATTTCATCTATTTCTGGCTTAATGTATGTCTCAGGAGGGCGTACTTTTAAGATAATATCCGAGCTTTCCCATAAGGATTTAGCATCTTGAGTAATGGTTACACCTACTTGGCGGTAGGATTCATCAGAGAAGTTGGCATTTAGCCCTGCTCCTGACTCAATGGCTACAGAAAATCCTAATTTTTGTAAATGATCAGCTACTTCTGGCGTAGTAGCAACACGCTTTTCATTACTATAAAGTTCTTTTGGTATCCCAATTTGCATCTTTTACTACTCCCACTATAAGCTAGGGATTATCTCACACTTATAAAACTTTGTAAGTTCTAATTATCTTAGAAAAAGCAGTTTAAGTATTTATAATATAAGAAACAATAAATTTTTATGCTTCTTTTAATTCAAATGAATCTATTATGACAATTTGCACACGGTTTGCCCCTAGCCCTACTGGTTATTTACATATTGGTGGTGCTCGTACTGCACTTTTTTCTTGGCTTTATGCCCGCAAGCAGGGCGGGAATTTCATCTTACGTATTGAAGATACGGATCTAGAGCGATCATCTACTGAATCGGTCAATGCTATTTTAGATAGCATGGCTTGGTTAGGTCTAGATTATGATCAAGGTCCTTTCTATCAAACAGGGCGGTTTTCTCGTTACCAAGAAATTATTAATCAGCTTATTGATTCTCACCATGCCTATCGCTGTTATTGTACTAAGGAGGAACTTGAGATACACCGCACCGAGCAAATGGCACGGAAAGAAAAGCCTCGATACGATGGAAAGTGTCGTCATATTTCCTTACCTAAAGAAGGAATACCTTATGTCATTCGATTCAAAAATCCTGTAGAAGGGCAGGTAGTAATACGAGATTTAGTACGAGGTACTGTTGTATTTCAAAACAGTGAATTAGATGATTTAATCATTGCCCGTACCGATGGCACGCCAACCTATAATCTTACTGTTGTAGTAGATGATATGGATATGAGGATTACCCATGTGATTCGGGGTGATGATCACTTAAATAATACCCCACGACAAAGTAATATTTTCTCAGCTCTTGGTAAAGAGCCTCCAAATTATGCTCATATCCCTATGATCCTAGGTACAGATAAGCAGCGTCTCTCAAAGCGTCATGGAGCAGTGAGTGTCATGAGTTATCGGGATCTAGGATATTTACCAGAGGCATTACTCAATTATCTAGTACGATTAGGCTGGTCCTATGGGGATCAGGAAGTATTTACTATTGAAGAGATGACTCAATTCTTTGATATTAAAGATGTTAATCAATCTGCTTCAGTATTTAACCCAGAAAAACTCCAATGGTTAAACCAGCACTATATAAAAAGTAGCAATCCGCATTATATTGCTCAACACTTACATTGGCACTTAGAGCAACTAAAAATAAATATTTCTCAAGGACCTAATTTAATTGATTTAATTAAAGCACAACAAGAACGAGCAAAAACTTTAGTAGAAATGGCTCAAAATTGCGTACCTTTCTACTGTGATTTTGAAGAATATGAAAGTACAGCTGCTGAAAAGCATTTAACAATAAGTATCTTAGAGCCATTACAAGCTTTAAAAGTCCATTTTAAAAACTTGCCCTCTTGGGCAGCCCCTGAAATTCATCAAACTATTTCTTCAGTAGTTGAAAAGTATAACTTGAAGCTCGCAAAATTAGCTCAACCTTTGAGGGTAGCAGTGATGGGTAGAGCTATCTCTCCACCAATTGACATTACGCTTGAATTATTAGGTAAGGAAAAAACCCTTAGTCGTATAGAGAAAGTAGCTGGATGGATTCAGAAAAACGGGAAAGCTAGCTAATCCTTACCATAGTACTTCACGCCAATCTTGATGCGTTCTTTTCCTCTGGATTGGCGCCAGCGATTGGTATCCCGTAGGGAATAAACACAACCACAGTATTCTTGCATATAGAATTGTTCTCTTTTGCTAATCTCTAGCATTCTCTGGGATCCACCTTTTTTGCGCCAGTTATAAGTCCAGTAGATCATATCAAGATAGCGAGCTGCAGCTTGAATACCACTTTGATTAATCTGATCCATATTTTTCCAACGAGAAATCCCTAAAGAGCTGGTAATGGTATCAAAGCCATGCTCATAGGCGTATAGAGCAGTACGCTCAAAGCGCATATCAAAACATAGAGTACAACGAGCACCTCGCTCTGGCTCATTTTCAAAGCCTTTGACTCGATGGAACCAATTATCTACATCGTAATCTGAGTCAATAAATTCAATATGGTGTTTTTGGGCAAAGCGGATATTTTCCTGTTTACGTAATTCATATTCTTGAATAGGGTGAATGTTGGGATTATAGAAAAAAATAGCGTAATCAATGCCAGATGCAGTAATTGCTTCCATGACTTCACCAGAACATGGAGCACAACAGGAGTGAAGTAACAACCTACTATGCCCTTCAGGTAGATTCAGATTTGGGTATTCAAATTCAGGCATAGTAATTCATATAATTTTAGATAGATTATTTCACAACCCGTAGCATAGGTTTACGACTCTTATCCTTAATATCTTTATCTGGAGGAGAAGTTGGTGGCGGAAGATTTTCTTGAGGGAAGGTCATGCCTTGTCCATTTTCTTTGGCATAAATAGCAAGGGTTGCGCACACCGGAAAGATAATTTCATGCACAACCCCAGAAAAGCGTGCTGAAAAGCTAATCCATTCATTTTCTAATGATAGATTTTTTACTGAGTGAGGATGCGTGTTAAGAATGATCTTTCCATCAGAAATATATTGCTCAGGTACTTTTACATCTGGAAAATTAGTATTCACTACCAAATAGGGCGTTAATTGATTATCCGTAATCCATTCATAAAAAGCACGAATTAAATAAGGGCGGCTTGAACTGATAGGAGGAAGATTAGAAGCGTTATCCATAGTTTGCTAGGTTAGATAGTAAATTTAGTTCTCATAGTTCGCTCAAAATCACTTAAGCTTTGTTGAAAGGATTGTCTAGAAAAAATACGATGAATATATTTCTCAACAGTCTTTGTTTTAGGAGAAAAATTGATTCCTATTGTGGGTAATCTCCAAAGTAGGGGGGCTAGAGTAGCATCTAGTAAAGAAAAGCATTCACTCATAAAAAAAGAGGTTTTCTCCAAAGCAGCAGAAAGTATTACCAGATCAGATTTTAACCTATTTCGGGCTTTAACTGAAATGTCTTCATTAGGTCTAAATCCTAATAAACTATGCCATTCTTGCTCAATATGATGGATCATCATGCGAACTTGTGCTCTACTCGCAGGATCTATTGGCATTAGAGGAGGATGGGGATATCGTTCATCGAAATATTCAATAATAATTTTTGGATTATACAGTGTGAAATCCCGGTCAATTAGTATAGGAATTGGCTGATAAGAATTTATTTTTACTAGATTTTTAGGTGGGCAATGAATGTCCGTATATTCGATAGATACTGGAATATCTTTTTCAGCTACGATAATGCGAATACAGTGGCATGTTGGACATAAGGGATCTGAAAATAAAATCATTGTCCCTTTTTTATTAGAGATAGGCATTATGGTTTTTCCTTAAAGTAGAATTAGGCTATTAGTAATAACGCTATCCATTGTGAAATCACTAGACAGCTCTAGCTATGAAATAGAGCTGTCTAGATTCAGATCAGTGCACGTCTTTCCAGTATTCTTTTTTCAGTAAATAGGTGACAACACAGAATATAGCGAGAAAGAATAGTACTTTTGGACCATATTTTTGACGCTCAAGCTGTGCAGGTTCGCCTGCATAAGCTAAGAAATTGACTAAATCATCTAGTGCAACTTCAAACTCTTTAGGAGTCATTGAGCCAGGCTCTGATACCTTTAACTCAGGAGTACCCTTTTTATCCCCCTTTTCAATAAGAGTTTGCCAACCTTGTAAAGACCATAGCGGATTTGGCATAGCAGTATCTTTAAATACAAGGTTATTTACCCCATTAGGACGTTTAGGATCTAAGTAAAAAGTCCGTAAGTAAGTATGAAGCCACTCTGCACCTTTATAACGGGTCACTAAGGTTAAATCTGGTGGTGTCACGCCAAACCATTTCTTAGAATCTTCAGGGCGCATAGTGATAGTCATGGGATCACCAATTTTATCGGTAGTGAACATTAAATGCTTCTTAACATCTTCTTCATCTAATCCCAAATCTTTGGCTACTCGGTTATAGCGCATATACTGTGCTGAGTGACAAGTTAAGCATCGATGAACAAAGATTTTTGCCCCTCTATAGAGGGAATCCTTATTATTTAGATCGATATTGACTTTATCAAGCGGATAATTGGATTCAGAGGCCGATACCAAAGTAGTTGATGAAATCAAAAATAATAAACAAGCGATAACTTTTTTCATTTGTAGATCACCCTCTCTGGAACGGGTTTAGTCTTTTCCAATTTAGTATAAATTGGCATAAAGATGAAATAGGAAAAATACAGTATTGAGCATAGCCGTGCAATCATAGTCTTTTCTGGGCTTACCGGCTTTGTTCCTAAATAACCCAATATGATAAAGCTGATTACAAAAATGGCTAGAGTGATTTTAGAGTACATCCCTTTATAGCGAATGGATTTTACTGGGCTACGATCTAACCAAGGTAAGAAAAACCATACAACAAGAGACATTCCCATTGCAATAACACCAAAGAGCTTATCAGGTACTGCGCGTAATATGGAATAAAATGGTGTTAAATACCATAGAGGCTTAATTTCAGTAGGTGTTTTTAGTGGGTTAGCAGGTTCAAAATTGTCATTTTCTAAGAACCATCCACCGAGTTGAGGGGAATAAAAAATAATGGCAGCAAAGATAAATAAGAATATTGCATAACCCCATAAATCTTTTACGGTATAGTAAGGATGAAATGGAATACCATCAAGAGGAATACCATCCTTACCTTTAGTCGCTTTAATTTCTACTCCATCTGGGTTGTTAGAACCTTTTTCGTGGAGGGCTATAATGTGAGCAACGACCATGGCCAGTAGAAGTATAGGCACTAAGAACACATGAAAGGCAAAGAAACGATTGAGAGTAGGATCAGATACTACAAAATCCCCTCTAATCCATTCAACTAGGCCTGTGCCAATATAGGGAATAGCACCAAAGAGAGAGATAATAACTTGAGCACCCCAATAGGACATTTGCCCCCATGGTTGTAGATAACCCATAAAGGCTTCAGCCATGAGCATGACATAAATAATCATCCCAATAATCCAGATAAGCTCTCTTGGGTATCTATAGGATCCGTAGATTAATCCTCTAAACATATGAAGATACACAGCAATAAAGAAGGCAGAGGAGCCAGTAGAGTGCATATAGCGCATCAACCAGCCCCATTGCACATCTCGCATAATATGCTCAACACTGCTAAAAGCAAGAGTTGCATCTGGTTTGAAGTGCATGGTTAAAAATAAACCACTGGCAAGCTGAATAACTAGTACTAATAAAGCTATAGATCCAAAGTAATACCAAATATTAAAATTCTTTGGTGCATAGTATTCAGCCATATGATCTTTCCATGGCTTAGCTATTGGAAGGCGATCATCTATCCAATCAAATACTTGAACGACTATATTTTTCATTAAGCCTTATCTCCTTCGTTTTCCCCAATCAATATCTTATTTTCAGCAAGATAGCGATAAGGAGGTACAACTAGATTTAATGGAGCTGGAACACCCTCATATACTCTACCTGCAAGATCAAAACGAGAACCATGACATGGGCAAAAAAACCCACCTTTCCAGTCAGATCCTAAATCTTCAGGGGCTATATCTGGGCGATAGCTAGGAGAGCAGCCTAAATGGGTACAAATTCCCACAAGTACACCAATTTCAGGTTTTTGTGATCGGTAATTGTTTTTGTCTGATTCAGGCTGCTGTGATACTTGATCGCTATTAGGGTCACGAAGTTTCCCACTATTTGTTATCTCATCTAACTCTTTTAGCTCTTCTGGTGTACGGTGAAATACCCATACAGGCTGACCACGCCATTCAACAGTCATTAAATGGCCTGCTTCAAGCCTACTAATATCAACTTCTACCGGTGCACCTGCAGCTTGTGCTTGTGCACTTGGCTGCATAGATTGGATAAACGGCACTGCCGCAAATCCTATACCCACCCCACCAACGGCAGTAGCAGCCGCTGTAACAAGGCGACGTCTACCTTGATCGACGTTGTCTGTTATGCTCATGTATTTTACTCCCTTATTAATAAGGTAAACTATTAAAATAAAAACTAATCTTGCTAAAAAACAAGAATCTATAGTACTTTTTTGTGTCCAGCAATTCTACCATAAAAGGTATTGGAAGCTGGGTGTCCATCTGACAGTTCTATCATACTAAATTAGTTTTAAACCTAGTTTAGTGTATGAAGTTTTGAAAGATAAATATTATTGAATACTCTTTAACTATTTAATAGCTAAATTGCTATCAAAATATTTTGATATTGAGATTGCCAAATTTTAAGTTTTAATATTAGGGGAGAACTATGCCTATTTATGAATATCGTTGCCAAGCATGTGGTCATGAGATAGAGGTTTTACAAAAAATTACAGATACACCATTATCTCAATGTCCCTCTTGCAATACGCACCAACTAAGTAAATTAATTTCAGCTGCAGGTTTTCGCCTAAAAGGCGGTGGCTGGTATGAAACAGATTTTAAAAGTAATAAAAACAAACGAAATTTAGCCTCATCAAGTAATGCCTCAAAGGAGGGCTCAAGTAATACAGAGAGTAGTAAAGATAGTGCTGGACCAACAGTAACTCAGTCTAAAGAAAGTAGTGCACCTACCATATCAACGAGCAAATAAAATTTATTTAGTATTTCCCTTTATTAATAAAGGTATTGTCGCTTACACTTATTGGCTTAACTATATTTATTCTGAGGAGTATTCATGCGCAGCCACTACTGCGGGGATTTATCTATCAATCATCTGGATCAAGAGGTTATTGTTTGCGGCTGGGTAAATCGCCGCCGGGATCATGGAGGGGTTATTTTCATCGATCTTCGGGATAGAGAAGGTATTGTTCAATTAGTTTTTGATCCTCAGCACTCCCCAGAGAGTTTTACTTTTGCAAATCAGGTAAGAAGTGAATATGTTCTTCAAGTAAAAGGACAAGTACGATCACGCCCAGAAGGAACTGAAAATTTAGATTTAGCAACTGGCCAAATAGAAGTTTGGGGGCAAAATCTAAGAATCCTCAATACTTCAGAAACTCCCCCATTTCCAGTAGATGAAAAAATGGAAGTAGGAGAAGAAACCCGGTTACGTTATCGCTATATTGATCTTCGTCGTCCTGAAAATTTACAGCGGCTACGCACTCGCTCTTTAATTGTGCAGCGGTTAAGGAATTTTTTGGACAGCCAAGGATTTATTGATATTGATACCCCTATTTTAACTAAATCCACTCCAGAGGGGGCCAGAGATTTTCTTGTACCTAGCCGAACCCATCCAGGTGAGTTTTTTGCTCTACCCCAATCTCCTCAGCTATTCAAACAGCTCCTTATGGTCGCTGGGATAGATCGTTACTATCAAGTTGCCCACTGTTTTCGAGATGAAGACTTAAGAGCTGATCGGCAACCTGAATTTACCCAGTTAGATATAGAAACCTCATTTCTCCATGAAGATACCCTAATGGATCTGATGGAACAAATGATTGTCAAATTATTTGCTACGGTAGTCAATGTCCAGCTAACTACTCCTTTTATACGGATGTCTTATACAGAGGCTCTTAATCAATTTGGTTCAGACAAGCCTGATCTGCGAATTCCTTTGAAACTCATCGATATTGGAGATTTAATGAGAGAAGTAGAATTTAAAGTTTTCTCAGATCCAGCAAAAAATCCCCAAAGCAGAGTGGCAGTATTACGATTGCCTGATGGGGCAAAATTAAGCCGAAAAGAAATTGATGATTATACAAAATTTACTGCAACCTATGGAGCTAAGGGGCTTGCCTATATTAAAGTAATAAACTGCAGCCAAGGAATTGAAGGATTACAATCTCCTATCCTTAAATTCTTACCTGATGAAGTAGTAGGGGAAATTTTAAATCGTACCCAAGCAGTAGATGGGGATATTTTGTTCTTTGGTGCTGATAAATCTTCTATTGTAAATGAAGCTTTAGGTGCACTTCGAGTTAGACTTGGCCATGATCATGGATTAGTTGAGCAAGGCTGGCGACCATTATGGGTAGTTGATTTCCCCATGTTTGAATGGGATGAAAAAGAAAATAGATGGTATGCACTTCATCACCCATTTACCTCTCCTAAAGAAGAAGATCTTTCTTTACTTGAACAAGATCCAGCCACTTGCCGATCTCGAGCTTATGATTTAGTACTCAATGGCACTGAAGCTGGCGGAGGATCCATGCGTATTTTTCAAGCTAAAATTCAAGCACAAGTGTTTCGGCTTTTAGGAATAAATGATGAAGAAGCCCAAGAAAAATTTGGATTTTTACTTAATGCATTAAAATACGGCTGTCCTCCCCATGGAGGCATTGCGTTTGGTTTAGACCGCTTGGCTATGTTAATGACTGGGAGTAACTCAATTCGAGAAGTGATTGCTTTTCCAAAAACGCAAACTGCCAGCTGTCCATTAACAGAAGCACCCGGTTCAGTTTCAGAATCTCAGCTTCGAGAATTAAAAATTAAGACAATTCATCAGCCATCTATTGTAAAATAAATAGCGAACATATTTTATAATCTATAGATGCTACCGTGCTAAATTGAATTGATTGTGGTATGCGTATTTTACGCACAAGTAATTATTGACTAGTTTTTAATGGAGGCTAGAATTATGGCTGAAGCAGCAATAGCAATCCAAAATTACATGGATCTAAATGATGAGGCTTGCCAAGCTCGAGCACTTAAAGCGAAAGAATCATTAGGATCAAAGTTAGTGATTCTTGGTCATCATTACCAAAGAGAAGAGGTGATTCGGTTTGCCGATTATTCTGGAGATTCTTTAAAGCTATCTCGCCAAGCAGCTGCTTCCGATGCAAAATATATTGTTTTCTGCGGCGTGCATTTCATGGCAGAAGTAGCTGATATTCTCTCTCGCCCTGATCAAGTGGTGGTACTACCCGATCTTGCAGCTGGGTGTTCTATGGCTGATATGGCAGATTTAGCAAAAGTAGAACGTGCATGGAAAGAGCTAGGGCAAATAATAGATACTCAAAAAATTATCCCTGTGACCTATATTAACTCCGCAGCTAATTTAAAGGCTTTTTGTGGGCGACATGGAGGGATTGTATGCACTTCTAGTAATGCCCGAGCGGTACTGAATTGGGCATTTGAACAAGGAGAAAAAGTATTATTTTTCCCCGATCAGCACTTAGGAAGAAATACTGCTTATAAAATGGGAATCCCTTTAGAACAAATGGTAGTATGGAATTTTCTAAGGTCTCGTGGAGGATTAATACCAGAGAAAATCCGTGATGCAAAAATTATCTTGTGGCAAGGACATTGCTCTGTCCATCAAATGTTCCAGCCTGAGCATATCGATCGTTTCCTTGAGCGATACCCTGATGCGAAGGTAATTTCCCATCCTGAAAATAGCTTTGAAGTATGCCAAAAATCCCACTATATAGGATCCACTGAATATATTATTAAAACCATTACGGAAAGTCCACCAAACACTCGATGGCTAGTAGGAACTGAGCTTAATTTAGTTAATCGATTGCATGAGCGATTTAAACATGAAGGTAAATTCATTCACTTCATGTCGCCTACGGTGTGTATGTGTTCGACTATGTTTCGTACCGATCCGCAGCACTTAGCTTGGTCCTTAGAAAATTTAGCCCAAGATAACATTGTGAATCAAATTAAAGTACCAGAAAAGGATGCAGAACTTGCTCGTTTAACCTTAGATAGAATGCTTGAAATTTCTTAAATTAAATAGAAAAAATAATTATGAGTGAAACAACCGCCCACAAAATTCTGCCTAATGCAGAGCATACTTATGAAGTTACTTATGCCGACCTTCCCCTTTCTTGTCCTATGCCATCGATGGAAAATTGGAATTCCCATCCTCGAGTCTATATCCCCATCACTGAAACAGGAACAAGAGAATGTCCTTATTGTAGTGCTCTATATATTTTAAAAGATTGGCATTCTCATCCTAAAAAACATAATATCTATTGAAAAATAAGTATTAACGGCGAAAGAGCCAAAATATTAAGCTGATGATAATGCTAGTCAAAATAGAAGTTGTAATAGGGAAGTAAAAACTAAAATTTTCTCGCTTTATTGCAATATCTCCCGGAAGCTGGCCTAGGTTTAATTTAGTAAGCCACGGCCAAGCTAGCCCCACTAAAATAAATAACACTCCTAATATCATCAATATTCGCTGCATGGTATTTCCCCTTTTAGATTTAGTTAATATTTTATGCTACACCAAGTAGCGATTGGTGTAATTATCAATCAACAAGGGCAAGTACTTTTAGCTAAACGTGCCCTCCATGTGCATCAGGGCAATTTATGGGAATTTCCTGGGGGGAAACTAGAATTAAGGGAAAATACTTATGAAGCACTTATTAGAGAGCTCAAAGAAGAATTAGATATTACTATACTTAGTGCCCGACCCCTATTGCAAACTTACTATCACTACCCAGATAGATTAATTCAATTAAACGTATATAAAATTAATAGATTTTCAGGGGTTCCTAGAGGAAAAGAGGGGCAACCTATTGTTTGGGTTTTTCCCCAGGACTTAAAAAATTACGCCTTTCCTCCGGCCAGCCAACATATCATTAAAGCGATTCTCCTTCCTTCAATCTATTTGATTACTAGTGATTTTGCGGGAAATCAGCAAGAATTTTTAGCAAACTTAAAAGTATCCTTAGATTCAGGAATACGCTTAATACAATTAAGAGTTAAAAATATCAGCCAAGCTGATTATATTTATTTAGCAGAAAAAGCAAAAAACCTTTGTGCTAATTATCAGGCAGCTCTATTAGTAAATTCTCACTTTGAATGGATAAACACAGTTAACGTAGATGGAATTCATCTTACGAGTAACCAATTAATGAATTTATCTAACCGACCCTTAGATTCTGATCAATGGGTGGTAGCTTCTTGTCATAATAAAGAAGAGTTAGCCCATGCTGCTAGGATTGGTGTTGATTTTGCGGTCTTAGGACCAGTATTTAAAACCCAATCCCATCCTAATACTTCATCTATGGGTTGGCAGCAATTTCAAGAGTTTATAAAGGAAGTCCCTTTTCCAGTTTATGGTTTAGGTGGGCTAACCTTGGACCACATTCAAGAATCTTGGAATTATGGGGCACAAGGAATTGCAGCAATTGGTGTTTTATGGGGAAAATCGTTAAAGTTACCTTCTTTTAATTAATCTTTATTTTCAGGATAGCTATTTTCGATAGTATCCTTATTAAGGAATTCTTCGCCAGGAATATAGTGTCTCTCTCCTGCCCAAGCACCTAAGTCAACTAAACGGCACCGTTCGCTACAAAAAGGTCGCCAAGGATTTTCTTCTGACCAAATAGTTTCTTTTTTACAGGTAGGGCAGGGAACAGTACGTTTACTCGATTCACTTACCATAAATTTTTATCCTTTAGCCAAGGAAAGATAATATTGATGATAACAGTTTATTTGTTCTGCTAAAGTAATTAAACCTTGGCTGTTAATTAGGCAATCATCAGCAGCACTTAGGCGAAGTGCTTGAGCACATTGGGTATATAGAATAGATTGAATTTTTTCATTTGAAAATCCGTTTCTCTTTTTAACTCGCTCAAACTGCAAGGATTTAGGAATATCAACTACTAAAATACGATCTACAGATTTTTCTAGACCTATTTCCAATAACAGGGGAATAACTAAAATACAATAAGGCTTAATCCCTATATACTGACGGACTCGGTGATAAATTTCCTTAATAATTTTGGGATGTAAAATAGTCTCTAATTTTCTCTTTTCCTGCTCATCACTAAATATTCGCTGATGGAGATACGGTCGATTTAGAGTTCCTTTAGAATCCAAAACCTCTGGACCAAATATCTGTACAATTTCAGCTAAAGCAGGCTGGTTTGGAGCAACTAGTTCTCGAGCGATAGTATCTGCATCAATAATAGGCACTCCAAGGGTTGAGAAAACTTGAGCTACGGTAGACTTACCACTGCCAATTCCTCCGGTAAGCCCAATTTTATAAATAGTTTTATCAACCAAGTTTAGAGAGGGACAAGTAAAGATGATTAATATCATCTCCCCACATTAAGGCTATCCATCCTGAAGTAGCAATATAAGGACCAAAAGAGAGGGGAGTTTCTTTGGTTTGCTTAGTAAAATAAAGCCATAAACTTCCGAATATAGCCCCTCCAAAAGAAGAAAATAGAATAATCATCGGGAGCATCTTCCATCCAAGCCATGCTCCTAACATACTTAAAAGCTTAAAATCACCATATCCCATAGCTTCTTTACGGACTAAAATGCGGAACAATTGGTAAATAAGCCAAAAGAAAAGATATCCAGCCACGGCTCCTATAATACTACTATGAGCATCAGTAAATAAATCAAATAGACTTAGAATAAGCCCTAACCAGAGAAAGGGTAAGGTAATATCATCTGGCAAAATTTGATGATCAAAATCAATTAAGCTAAGTACAATTAGCGCATAAGTTAACGTTAATGCAGCTAACCCTTCCCAAGTGATACCAAAATGCAGAGCAACCACGAGGGAGAACATCCCTGTAAGGAGCTCTACTAGAGGGTAACGGGGGGAAATATTAGTTTTACAGCGGCTACAATGCCCTCGAAGTACAAGATAGCTCAATATGGGGATATTTTCCCAAGGGTAAATAGTTTTTTTACAATGAGGACAATGGGAGTAGGGAAGCCATAAGTTAAATGATTCAGATTTCGGCAATGGATTACCTTGTAATTCTGCACATTGGTATTTCCAGGTTCTCTCTATCATCAAAGGTAAGCGATAAATAACTACATTTAAGAAGCTACCTATCATTAAACCTATTATGAATGATGAAGTGAAAAACGAACCTGGATGATCGTCAAAAAAATATATAAATTCCATAGTAAGATGATTTTTATAATAAGTAATTTAAATGACCGATCCCATTTTAAAGATAGGAAGATACATGGCAATGACTAAACCACCAATAATAACTCCAAGTATAGCCATAATCACAGGCTCCATAAGACTACTTAAACTATCTACCGTATTATTGACCTCCTCTTCATAAGAATCTGCTATTTTCGTAAGCATTTGGCTGATAGATCCTGCCTCTTCACCAATAGATACCATCTGCACAACCATGTCAGGGAAAAGCCCGCTATCACGCATTGCTATATATAGACGACTACCAGTAGATACTTCATCTCGAATTTTTAAAATTCCTTCAGTATAAATCATATTACCTGAAGCATTTGCCACAGATTTTAATGCTTCAACTAGAGGAACGCCAGCAGCAAACATGGTAGAAAGAGTACGAGCGTATCTAGAAATAATGGCTTTATTCAATGCCGATCCAATGACTGGTATTCTAAGTATCATCTTATCGAAAAGATACTCTACGCTCTTAGAACGATTTTTTGCGGTAATCAGCGTATAAATAGTGACTCCTATCCCAGAGAAAATTGCCCACCACCAGGCTTTAAAAAATTCAGAGAGATTCATAACAAATAAAGTAATTGCCGGTAAATCTGCTCCAAAACCGGTAAATAGATCTTTAAATTTAGGAATCACAAAAATAAGTAAAATTGCAGTAATGATAAAAGCAACCACCATAATAGCGAGAGGATAAAATAAGGCTTTTTTTATTTTTCCTTTAACCGATTCTGTTCTTTCTTTGTAAGTTGCAATTTTATCTAGTAGAGTTTCTAGGGTACCGGATTGTTCCCCAGCATGAACTAAGTTACAAAATAGATTATCGAAATGTTTTGGATGTTTTTGTAATGCTTCGGCAAATGTACTACCACCTTCTACTTCTTCTCTTATGTTTTTAGCAAGCCTTTTCATTGCTTCATTTTCATGACTACGTCCAATTAAATCGAAGGACTGAATCATAGGAATACCTGCAGACATCATAGTAGCTACTTGGCGACTAAATAGAGCAATTTCTTTTGGAGAAATTTTATTCTTAGAAAAGCTAAAAAGAGGAGCAGGCTTTTTTTTGATTTTAAGAGATGTAACCCCTTGGCGGCGTAAGTTAGCTTTGATTAAACTAATATTTTTACCTTCTATTTCTCCTTTTATTGCTTGACCCTGACGATTATTTCCTTCCCAAATAAAAGTACTATTTTTTGCTTCAGCCATGGCACAATCACTCTTTAGTTACTCGGTTTACTTCCTCTAAGCTTGTTACTCCAGAAATAATTTTTTTAAATCCAGATTGGCGTAAGTCTGCAATACCCTCCTTTTTTGCCTGACCTGCTAATTCCATTGAATTTCCTCCGCCCATAATTATTTCTCCCATGATTTCAGAGACAGGCATCACCTGATAGATACCAATACGACCTTTATATCCTCCAGCACAATGATCACAACCATTTGCTCTATAAAAAATAGGCCTATCTGCGATTTGCCCTTCAGTAAACCCTTCTTCTAGGAGCACCTGATCAGGGATATGCTCTTTTGTTTTACAATGAGTGCATAAACGACGCACTAACCGTTGCGCAATAATTAAGGAGACAGCAGAGGCGATGTTATAAGAAGGTACCCCCATATTAACTAATCGAGTTAGAGTTTGAGGGGCATCATTAGTATGTAGGGTAGAGAGCACCATATGCCCTGTTTGTGCTGCTTTAATGGCAATCTCTGCAGTTTCTAGATCTCGAATCTCACCTACCATAATCACATCAGGATCTTGACGTAGGAAAGATCTAAGAGCACTGGCAAAAGTAAGTCCTACTTTGGGATACACATTGACTTGATTAATCCCTGGTACGTTGATTTCCGCAGGATCTTCAGCGGTAGAAATATTTATATTCCCCGTGTTGAGAATATTTAGTGCGGTGTAAAGAGAAACGGTTTTACCACTTCCAGTGGGTCCAGTAACCAATACCATGCCGTAAGATTGATGGATAGTATCTAAAAATATCTTTTGCTGTTCTGGTTCATAACCTAAAGAGTGAATACCGATTTGGGCACTAGTAGGATCTAAAATTCTAAGTACTGCCTTTTCTCCAAATAAGGTAGGGCAAGTACTGACTCGGAAATCAATGGATTTTTTGTCAGAAATTTTTGCTTTCATCCGCCCATCCTGAGGAATCCGCCGCTCTGCAATATCTAATCGTGCCATTACCTTAATTCGAGCAGTAATTCGGGGGGATAAATTTACCGGAGGAGTAGCTACCTCGTGTAGAATACCATCTTGCCGATAACGCACCCGATAGGTTTTTTCATAAGGCTCAAAATGAATATCTGAAGCTCCACGGTTGATGGCATCAAGAAGTAGACGATTTACAAAACGAACTATAGGAGCGTCTTCCTCGTCTGACTCAATAAAATTTTCTTCTACCTCATCTTCATTTTGAGTACTCGCAACGGTTTCCAAAGTGCTACTGAGTTCTGCTAGTGCTCTTCCATGACCTTGATTGATTTTATCAATTGCAGAAGAGAGCTTATCTTCCTCTACTAAGATAGGCTCAATGCTTATTCCAGTATAAAATTTAATATTACTGAGTGCCTGTTGGTTAGTAGGATCAGAAATTGCGATAAATAACTTATTCCCCCGTTTAAATAAAGGAAATATTCGATGCTCATGAATTAGTTTTTCTTCAATGAGATTTTGAGGGCTATAGCTAATATCTAAAACATTTAAACTAAACAACGGTATTCCAAATTCTTGGGAAGCAATTTGGGCAATAGTCAGGCTATCAACTAGCTTGTGCTGAGTTAAATAGGAGATAAAAGAGATATTTTCTTGTATAGATTTTTTATAATAGAGCAGAGCATCTGATTCACTTAATAGATTATGAGCTGCAAGGCAATGAGATAAGGTGGCAATTTGTGTTTTTGATGGTGTCATAGTTTTTATATATCCACATAGTAAAAATTATCTTTTTTACTATAAAAATAATTAATTATTATAAATATATAAAGTTAATTATAATAAATTTTAATTTTATGATTGAAGCCTAAAATGAATAATATGTATAGGTATCAAAGGAAAATATTAAAGATTATTTTATTATTTTTTATTACCTTGTCCATAAATGCTTGTGGACAAAAAGGACCCTTGTATTTACCGAAGCAAAAAGAAAACTCCCATAAAATAATGAGTTAAACTAAGTTATGCACTATTTCAATTATCACCATAATATTTTATGGGCTGAGCAAGTCCCCTTAACGGAAATTGCGACCCGCTTTGGCACGCCCTGTTATGTTTATTCTCGTAGCGGAATTGAAAATCAATGGAAAGCTTTTGATCAGGCTTTTCAAAATTATCCCCACCAAATCTGCTATGCCGTCAAAGCAAATAGTAATATTGCGGTTTTAAATATTTTAGCTCAGCTTGGATCTGGCTTTGATATTGTATCTTTAGGGGAATTAGAACGAGTATTGGTCGCAGGTGGAAATCCTAAAAAAATAGTCTTCTCTGGTGTGGGTAAGCGTATTGATGAAATGAAAAGAGCTCTACAGATAGGGATCGCCTGCTTTAATGTAGAATCCCAAGCAGAGCTTATTCAATTAAATAGTATCGCTCAATCTTTAAATCTCCGAGCACCTGTTTCTTTACGGGTGAACCCTGATATTGACGCTCAAACCCATCCTTATATCTCTACCGGATTACATGAAAATAAATTTGGGATCGAAATAAACAACGCAATAAATTTTTATAATTATGGAGTTAATCTATCTAATATTGATTTATTAGGCATAGATTGTCATATTGGATCTCAATTAACCTCTCTTTCTCCTTTTATTGATGCTTTAGATCGAGTACTTACTTTGCTAGAGACGCTAGAACAACAACAAATTCCTATTCATCATTTAGATTTAGGAGGAGGACTAGGAATTACTTATCGTGACGAAATTCCTCCTAGCCCTCAGCAATATGTGACCGCACTTCTTAAAAAATTAGGAACACGGAGTATAGAAATCTGGCTTGAACCGGGGCGTGCTATTGTAGGTAATAGTGGTATTCTTTTAACTCAGGTAGAATATTTAAAACAAACAGGTGACAAAAATTTTATTGTTGTAGATAGTGCCATGAATGATCTGATTCGTCCTGCTCTTTATAATGCTTGGCAAGATATTGTGCCAGTACAGATCAAACCAGAATCTAATCCTATATGCTCAGATGTGGTAGGACCTGTATGTGAGACGGGGGATTTTCTAGGAAAAGATCGATACCTTGATACCCAAAGGGGTGATTTACTTGCAGTGCGATCGGCAGGTGCCTATGGATTTACTATGAGTTCTAACTACAACTCACGTCCTAGAGCAGCAGAGATTATGGTGGATAAAGACCAAGCTTACTTAATAAGAAAGCGAGAGACAATCTCTTCTCTCTATGAAGGGGAATCCCTTTTACCAAAATAGCAATAGGTATAGAAAACAAATAAATGAATAGTCTTCAAGAGGATGAAAAGTTAAGTACCTTACTTAAGCGACTACATACTCGTAGCGCTGTACAAAACGAAGAGGTGCAAAATTATATTGCTATAGCTGGCTCAAAATCTATAGCAGGTTCTGCCTCTGATATGATTGCTGGGCGGACATTTTGGCAAGATAAATTGATAGCACTTGATCAGGATAAAGCACAATTCTGCTACCACTTATGCCGTGCAATTGGTGCTCAAAAAGCAGTAGAAATAGGTACTTCATATGGAGTCTCAACCCTATATCTTGCTGCGGCAATACGAGATAATGGTGGTGGCACTGTGATTGCTACTGAATATGAATCAATTAAAGCTGCTGCCGCTCGTGCACATTTTTTTGAAGCAGGATTAGTCGATCAAATAGATTTACGAGAAGGAGATTTACGACAAACACTCAAATCTCTTCCTCACAATTTGGATTTCGTGCTAATGGATATATGGCTACCTATGGTAGAGCCTGCCCTTGAAATTATAGATCCATATTTACGCCCAGGTGCAGTCATTATTGCAGACAATACTGAAAGTTTCCGCAAAGGTTATGCTGATTTCTTTACATATCTTAAAACCCACAAATATACGACTCAAACCCTTCCATTTGAAGGGGGCTTAGAAATGTCTATCAAGCTAGGTTAGATTGTAATGAACATCGCTTTTACTAAGATGCAGGGGTTAGGCAATGATTTTGTGGTTATTAATACCATTTCTCAGCCCATATCCCTCACTTCTTCCCAGATTAAGCGTATTGCCGATCGTCGACTAGGAATTGGTTGCGATCAAGTATTACTCATTACATCTCCTCCTTCCAGTCAGGTTGATTTTGGCTATCGAATTTTTAATCAAGATGGCGGAGAAGCAGAACAATGTGGCAATGGAGCACGTTGTTTTGCTCACTATATCCATCATTATGGGCTAAGTAATAAAAATATACTTCATGTGGCTACTAAGGGAGGAGTGATTCAACTCCAAAGAGAGGAAAACCAGTATGTTACGGTTAATATGGGTATTCCACGCTTTGATCCCAAACAAATTCCCTTTGGGGTAGATGCAGAAGCACTATTCTACCCATTAACGGTAGCTAATCAATCCATCAATATTGGTGCGGTATCCATGGGTAACCCCCATTGTGTATTACAAGTTCCAGATGTTACTACAGCACCTGTAGCAATTTGGGGACCAGAATTAGAATCTCATCCCTTGTTTCCACAACAAGTTAACGTAGGTTTTGTAGAAAAAATATCTTCCCATGAAATCAATTTAAGAGTCTATGAGCGAGGGGTAGGAGAAACACCTGCTTGCGGCACAGGAGCTTGTGCTGCAGTAGCGGTAGGCAGAAATCAGGGCTGGCTAGCTGAATCAGTTGCGGTACATTTACCCGGAGGATCTTTACATATTACTTGGCAGGGAGAAAATAACCCATTATTTATGACCGGACCTTCAACAGTTGTTTTTGAAGGTTCAATTACACTCGATATGAGCCGTTAATTTTAATGAAAAGTGTTTCTTTATTCACCAGAGGTAATAAAGATGGAAAAAAAATTATTCGATAGCTCTTAACATAATTAAGATATTTAACAGAGTATATCTACCACCTATAGACCACTTTTATTACTGGCTATAGGTTTATTATAAACTCATATAATTA
Source organism: Candidatus Nitrosacidococcus sp. I8 (assembly GCF_945836005.1). Taxonomy (NCBI): domain Bacteria; kingdom Pseudomonadati; phylum Pseudomonadota; class Gammaproteobacteria; order Chromatiales; family Chromatiaceae; genus Candidatus Nitrosacidicoccus; species Candidatus Nitrosacidicoccus urinae. The sequence continues at coordinate 90,632 of NZ_OX241534.1, forward strand.
TTATATTCCTATGGAAAACCATCAAAAGATTTGGGTAGATAATTTTATTCACCACCTTAAATACGAACGGAATTTATCACCCCATACGATGACAAGCTATCAGCATGATTTAAAAAAAGTGATAGCTTTTTGTGATCAAGAAGATGTAGCAAATTGGAAGCAATTCAATCCTCGTAAAGTACGAACACTGATTACTAGTCTTTCTAAAGAAGGGTTATCCAGTCGTAGTATTCAACGTTTACTCTCTGCGACACGGAGTTTTTATATCTATTTGCGAAAAGAACATGGAGTAGATCATAACCCCATAGAGGGTATTACTCCTCCAAAGGAAGATCGCAAGCTTCCCCATAGTCTTGATACCGATCAAATTGCCCAGCTTTTTAATATCAACTCGGAGGTTAATAAGGAGTTATTAATTCGTGACTGGGCAATATTAGAGCTATTTTACTCATCAGGACTACGCTTATCCGAGCTTGCTCATTTAAATAGGGAGAATTTAGATTTAAATTCTGGAATGGTTCGAGTGGTAGGCAAAGGAGCTAAAACCAGAGAAGTACCCGTAGGTCGTCAAGCAATGGCAGTATTAAGCCGTTGGTTTAGTTTAAGATCAGCTTGGATTCGCAGCGGTGAGCAAGCTGTATTTATTACCCGGCGGGGATATCGCATCTCTCCACGGGCAATCCAAAAACGTCTGAATTTATGGGGGCATATGCAAGGATTTAATGTAGCTATCCATCCTCACCGCTTGCGCCATGCATTTGCAACTCATTTATTAGAGAACAGCGGTGATTTACGGGCAGTACAAGAATTATTGGGTCATGAAAGTATTAGTACAACCCAGATCTATACCCACTTAGATTTTCAACACTTAGCAAAAGTATATGATCAAGCACATCCTAGAGCAAAAAGAAAAGCACGTACACCATAGTGTTAAGAATGACCAATTTCAAAGTTAAGATCGTGTTTTTTGAATAAAACTTTACCTTAGTGTTAATCGTAGCCAAAACTAATTTTGGCTAGCTCGCTATTCTAAGCTAGAATGGTAATTCTGGACTAAATATTATTAAAATCTAGCGCAATGGTTGAGACTAGATTCTAACGTTGAGAATTAATAGGAGGAAAAATGTTAAGAAATATATTTTTTGCTTTAGTCGGTGTTACTGCACTTACTTTGACTTCCACATCAGTTTTAGCGGCTGATGCAGGTGCTGGAAAAGATGCTTATGTAAAAAATGGCTGTGCCGCATGCCATGGTAGTGAAGGACAAAGTGTTAATGCAAAGATGTTTCCTGTACTCAAAGATAAAGATGCAAGCTTCATTGTAGAACAGCTTCACGCATTTAAGTCTGGAGCAAGAGTAGGAAAAGGTGCCGGTGTTATTATGAATGCAAAGGCCAAAGCACTCAGCGATGATGATATAGCCAATATTGCTGCATTTGTCACTGGCGGTTAATTTCATTTTTTAGTTTCACCTTTAGGGAACGCTGGCAATACGCCAGCGTTTTCTTTTTGATAAGTATTTTTTAAACCAATCTATATATTCCCTCTCTAAATTACTCTAGTAACTAATCCTGTATTTAAAATTTAGTGCTTGTTTCGATGCATTTATTAAGGGATTTTCATGTTCTTTAAAAGAAGAAGTCTAAAGCAAGTCAAGAGTGTAATACTTATTGCTATCAATTTTTGGAGTATATCTCCTAGACTATGGGGTATAAATTTAAATCCAGATAATGTAGGAGATGCTTTAGTATTTCCTTATTACACAGTTGCCAATAGTTTTAATACATCTATTTCTCTTACCAATACTACCGATCAAGTTAAAGAAGTTAAAGTTCGGTTTCGAGAAGGAGAAAATGGCTGGGAGGTACTTAGTTTTCATCTCTATCTTTCACCTAAAGATAACTGGATAGGAACATTAACTTCTAGTGATAACGGTGTACTGATAAATACATCAGATAAATCCTGCACTATTCCCTCTATTCCTCTAGGAGGACTCCTCTTCAAAACTAGTGGATTCACTCAAAATAATAATGGAAAAATAGAAGCAATTGATGGCGGTTTGGGTACACCTCAAAGCCGATTAACACAGGGTTACATAGAAATATTAGAGATGGGGGTGATTAATAATCCAGAAAACAATCCAAGTTTTACTCCTGCAACCGATGCAACTCATACAAATGGAATCCCAAATAACTGCCAAGCTTTAACAGATGCTTGGAATCAAGGTGCTTGGGTAGATGGTGTAATTTCAGACCATACAGCAGGTGTCTCCAGTCCCACAGGAGGACTCACAGGCACTGGAATAATCGTAAATGTTGCACAAGGAACTAGCTATAGCATAAAACCGATCGTTATTGATCATACTTTCTATAATATAGGTGCGGTTAACCATCTTCCACCACAAGTCTATGGACCAGATTTCTCTAGTGCTGATATTACCAGCCAGATAATTAAAGACAAAGTAATCACGACAAATTGGTCCGGTGTAGGTCAATCATTTTCTGGGTATACGAATAATCCTAATCAAGAGGCTATAATTCGAGGCAACCCTACGCAAGGAGTTAATGCGGTCAGTGCAATACTGATGAGCAATACAGTTTTTAACCAGGTCACTATTGATCCTAGTTTAGCCGGAGAAACTTCATGGATACTTACTTTTCCTACCAAGTGGTACTATACGCCCTTAAATAATTTAAGTTCAAATGCTGGAATAGCTCCATTCACTAGTAGCTTTGGGGCAACAGGTGCTCCAGAAAATATAGGAATTACTCTATTTGATAGAGAAGAAGGGAAAAAGCAGGCTACTTTATTTTCAATATCTACTTCAGCGACAAATGTACTACCTTGGGCAGTCAATATCTTTAGCTACAGCCAAGACTCTGAAACAAACATACCATTGAGTACTTCCAACTTAGAATCAAGTATTGTTACGGGAGAGGAAGTTTTTAACGGGTGGGTTAAAGCTCATTTAGCCACTGATCTTCATCAGCAATTAAAAGCCAAAGACGGTACCATATATTATGGTTTGCCAGTGACTGGATTTAGCGTACAACAATTTAAAAGCAGCTATGCCGATACCACTAGCTTTTTCAGTAGTTCGTATGCTCATAGCTTTCAATCTTGTATTTCTACCGCCGATCCTGCCCCATGTAATCAAAACAATACATCTATCAACGTAAATCAACCTACCCCTCCAATAACTACTCCAGCTCCAACTCCAGACATAGAGACGATGATTCAAACTGCAGTAGCTGCTACAGAACAACCAGCAAAGCTTGCTGCGGTTCAAGCTGCATTTACTGCAGCCACCCAACTTAGTTCTCTAACCAGCATAGGTATTCATCAGCCTATCCAACCTAATTTCGAACCTATTGTAGTTGAAGCAGTACAAATTGCTACCGCTGCTGCAAAACAAGCCGCAACCACCGCAGCTACCCAAGCAGCTTTAGCAGAAAAAGCTCAAGCAGAAATAAATCAAGCTGCCATGACTGCAGCTACCCATACAGCAACTATTACTGCAGTACAAACTGTGGCTAGTTTAATTAATTCAGAAGGTCTACATTAATGACTACTTTGGTAAATAGTCATTCCCATAGCCAAAAAATATCAGGATTTACTTTAGTAGAATTACTCATCGCCATTACCTTAATGGGCATTATTCTAGTGATTCTTTTTGCTGGGTTGCGGCTAGCTACTCGTAGTTGGGAAGGAGTGGAAAGCAAAAATAGTGCTACTGAACGCTTTAGAGTCATCAATCATCTCTTTCGCCACCAAATTCGCTCCTTAAGCTTACCTTTTTATATGGTGCCAAATCGGGGAAGAGTGTTAGCATTTTCTGGATCTGAGCAAAGTATTTCTTTTGTCGCTCCTTTTTTAGAGGAGCTAGATTTGGGTGGACTATATTGGATTACTTATGAGCTAACATATAAGGACGGTGAAGCAACACTTGTGATGTATTGGCGACCCTATCGTCCTAATGAGCAGCAAATCAACAATTCAGATCAGGAGATACTTCTGGAGAATATTTCTACAATTCGTTTTTCTTACTTTGGTGCTCTAAACCAAAACTTAGGATCTAATTGGTATAGTTATTGGGATAATCCCACTCAGCCCCCACAATTAGTACAATTGAAAATTGAAACTAATGATATGGAATGGCCCGAAATTGTTGCTAAAATTCAGGTTGATCCTCAAAATACGATGGGAGGGGGTGCAGGAGCAATTCGTTTTGGTCGCTAATAAATCAAAAGACACAAAAAACTGTGGTATTGCCCTTGTAATTGTATTATGGGTCATTACTTTAGTTGCCGTTATTGCCAGTAGTTTTACCTATACAGTTCGGGTTGAAACCAACTTAGTTACCCACTTAACAGAGCAAGCAGAAGCCAGAGCTCTAGCTGAAGGAGGAGTTGCTTATGCTGCTTTTGATTTACAACGCCCTATGGGTCGCCAATTTACCCCCGATGGAACAATCTATTCTTGGCTAATCGATAATAACGTTGTTGCCATCTCAATACAGGATGTAAGTGGTTTAATTGATATTAATACAGGCAATGTTAATCTTTTTATAGGATTGCTTATTACTATAGGTATACCAAACCAAGAGGTATTTCCTTTAATAGATAAAATTAAAGACTGGACTGATCCGGATAATATTCGCCAACCTCAAGGTGCAGAAAGTCAAGATTATATAGCAGCTGGACTATCTCATGGTCCTAAAAATGGACCTTTTGAAAATATTATCGAGCTACAACAAATATTGGGCATGACCTCTGAACTATATCAACAAATAGCTCCCTTTGTTACGATATTTTCTAAACAAGGAGGCATTAATCCAAGTGTAGCTCCTCCCGAAGTATTAATGGCTATTCCAGGAACTACTCCAGATTTAATTGAATCCTATATACAAGCACGAGAAACAAGAAAATTACAAGGGCAAAGCCCTCCTGTTCTTCCCACGGGTGCTGAATTTCAGGGTTTAAATGGAGGGCAGACCTATAAAATACGATCAGAGGTTGAAATTATTAATGGTGGCAGTGCGATCGCTGAGGCGATTATTTCCGTTAATAGCACGGGATCTGGTACTGTTGCAGTACAAGGAGTAGGAGCAAGGTCCGTAATGCCTAATCTTAGCGTGTTTGAATGGAAAAGTGATTAGTTTTTATTTGGTACTGTCTTAAATTTCAATTACTAAATATTTTGCGTGCAATGGGTTTTTTAACACTAAAATGGTCTAACCGAACTGGACAGAACTCTTTTAAAAATTTTCTCACTTCTTCTCCCGGATTAAATCGATTTTTTGCTTGGTGGTGGGAAGGGCTAAAGTATTGTATACCTCAATCCTTACAAAAATTCCTATGGAAAGAAAAAACAAAAATTATCCTCACGCCACAGGGCGATGGGCTACGCATTATTCGTGATCAAAAAGGTCAACAGGAGGAAGTGGGATTTTATGATGGTGCTCAACATTGGGATAGCATATTATTTGGAGAAAACAACCAGCTTATCTTTAGATTATTCCCCAAACACACCTTGGTTAAGCGTATAGAGCTTCCCTTAGCGGCAGAAGAAAATCTTCGCCAAGTTCTTGCCTTTGAAATGGAGCGATATACTCCATTTAACGCTAACCAAGTATATTACGATTACACAATTATTAATCGCTATACAAGTGGGACAAAAAAAATTGTAGTAGATCTCGCCCTTGTACCTAAGAAGATTTTAACGCAGTGGCTCACTAAACTAACAAAATGGGATTTACAGCCAGAAAGAGTAGATGTGGTAGGTGCCCAGTATGAAGGGCAAATTAACTTATTACCTTTAGAATCTCGTGCGCATAAAACCCTAACACTACAAAGCAAAATTGCCTTTGCTCTAGGGACCTTGTTTTTCCTGCTCATTGTTGCTGCACTATTATTACCTCTATGGCAAGAGCGCTCAATAGTCATTAAACTTATGGCAGAAACAACTGCAGCACAACTCCAAGCTAATAGAGTAATTACCATTCGTAATCAAGTAGATGAAGCAGTTGAAAACTCGGAATTTCTTGCAATCCAAAAAGGGCAAGCACCTATTATTATAAATTTGCTCTATGAACTTACCCGTTTATTCCCAGATAGTATTTGGATTACCCAATTTACTATTAATAAAGATCAAATAGATATTCAAGGAGAAGCACAGGAAGCTTCTGCTCTAATCACCTTATTAGAGAATTCTTCTTATTTTGAGCAGGTACAATTTCGATCTCCAGTAACTACTAACCAAGTAACAAATAGAGATCGTTTTCACATTACTGCTCGACTTTTATTACTAGAAGCTACTCCATGAGATCTATTTCTCTAGATAACTTACCTAAAAAATGGCATAGTGTAGCTGCTATCGGGCTACTACTTGTAGTATTATTTTTATTATACCTAATAACTCTACAACCTATCCTAGACAAACATAAGTATTATCGGGATAATATTGAAACTTCTACCCAGAAACTAAATCGCTATCGACGAATTATTGCCCGCGAGCCAGAATTAACTGCAAAGCTTGAAAAGCTTAATCAAGATCAAAGCCACAATCATCTTTATCTAGGACAACAATCAGACGCATTAGCTGCTACGCAACTCCGCCAATGGGTAAAAACAGCAGTAGAATCAAGTGGTGGTATTTTAACTAGCACCCAAAATTTACCGATTATTAACAATAAAAATTTTTTTAAAATTGGAATCAAGATTCGATTAAGCGGAGGGGTAAATATGCTGAGGCAATTATTTTATACTCTGGAGTCTCATCGCCCTTTACTCTTTATAGAAAATATTCAAATCTCAGGACGACAAATTCGCCAGCGTAGCCGTATTGATCCTAAAAATATTATTGAAAAAACCGAGTTGACTGTAAATTTTGATTTATATGGGTATATGAGAGGTACAAGTGAGGCAATTAAGCCCTAGGTATAAGATTCTTATTTTAGGGTTAATTAGTCTATGTGCTTTAATGATATTAATCATTCTTTGGGAATTAAAATTTCCAGTTACTGCAAATAAAAGCTTAGAATCATCTTCATTTTCTGGGCTAGGGGCAGAATCTGAAAAAGAACAAAGTCTAAAAAAAGATTCTTTGAATAATACTCTCCCCCCTTTGACTCATTATCAGGAAATCATTGCACGTCCCTTATTTCACCCAGATCGTAAACCATTGGATCCAGAGGAGGAAGATGAAGATAATCTTACCCCTGAAGAACGTGCTAGAAGAAGTAAAAATAATAAACAAATAGAGCAACCATCTATTAAAGATCGATTTACTTTAAATGGCATAGCAATGGATGGAGGCAAGGCAGTAGCATTGTTAGAGGATCATAAGGAGAAAAAGATACTGCGTCTCTCCCAAGGAGAACAACTAGAGAACTGGAAAATTCAGAATATCCTCTCTCATAGTGTAGTTTTTAGTCTAAAAAATCGTACTGAAACTTTAGATTTAGTGCGAATTTTTGCCTCTAACCCTAAAAAAGCTACTCGACCCATCAAACGATAGACAGTATTCTATTCTTTATATTAGAAAATTCCAGACGCCAAGTACTTTAAAATTCTTATCTATAATATGCCACCTAAGTTATTAGTTTTTCTGTTTTTACCTAAAAAAATATCAAAAAAGTGGAATTTCTTACAATTTTATGGGGTACTTGTAAGCATTTTAGTTTTTTTTACTGCCTGCAGTAGCCATCTCTCTCACTTTCCAACCACACGAAGCCGTGTAGATCCAAAAAAATCTAAAGAAACAACACAAGTAGCAACCACTACGCCCTTATCAGAAGGTAAATCTCTCCAACATCTATCTAAACAAGAGCAGTCTAAAGGATTGAGTAAAAATGGAGAGATTAAAATGGCTAAAGAAGATAAAGATAAAGATAAAAAAACAAAAGCTGATCGCTACCCTGGTAATAATCAATTTTTTAACCAAAAAGCAGCTCAAAAACCACAAGAATTCCAGCTAGTAGAAGGAGCGGTTTTACTTAATTTTGAAAACACAAGTATTCAAGAGGTCGTCAAAACTCTACTTGGGGACATTTTAGAAGAAAACTATGTGATTGACCCTGCAATTCAAGGTGTGGTGACGGTACAAACGGGTCGCCCCTTAGGAAAAAATATGCTTATTCCTACCTTAGAATCTCTATTAGGCATGAATGGGGCAGCCCTCGTGCGTGTACAAGGGATGTATAAAGTGATTCCAGCTAATCAAGCTATTCCAGGTAATCTTACGCCTCATCTAAAGATGACCTCTGGACAGGGAGGTATTGGCTATCAGGTGCGGATTGTTCCTTTAAAATATATTGGTGCTGGGGAAATGGAAAAAATTCTGACTCCATTTGTGCCAGAAGGATCCATTATACGAGTTGATCCAGTACGCAGCTTAATTATCTTAGCAGGCAGTCATCAAGAGCTAGATCAATGGCAAGAGACCGTCGATATTTTTGATGTCAATTGGCTGAAAGGCATGTCTGTTGGGCTTTATCGCCTAAAACAAAGTGATGCCACTGCTATTTCTCAAGCACTAGAAACCCTATTTGGTCCTGAGGCAAATACCCCACTGGCAGGTATGTTTCGGATGGTACCCCTTGAGCAGCTCAATGGGATTTTAGTCATTACATCCCAGTCTGAATACTTAAAAGAGGCAGAAACTTGGATTAAACGCCTAGATTTAGGTGAGCAAGAAGAAGATCAAGAACACTTTTATTTTTATCAAGTGCAAAATGGAGTGGCCGAAGATCTAGCCATGCTACTACAGGAAACTTTTGGTATTGAAGGAAGTGGTTCTGCAGGAGGGGGTGGTCGAGTTGCCCCTGGTCAGCAAAGAAGCAGTTTATCCTCAGGTGGTATGGGTAGAAGCGGTGGTATGGGGGGAGGGATGAGTGGTGGCATGGGCAGTAGTGGTGGCATGGGTATGAGTGGCGGTGGATTTGGCAGTAGCGGTGGTATGAGTGGTGGTGGCACCAGGGCTTCATTTAAAGCAACTAAAAAAACTACCCATCTAGAATCTAATACACAAATAAATAGCTTGGAAAACCCAGAGGTGATTGCCTACCCAGCTGGGGCTGATGAAGGTGGCTCAAAGACTAAGCTTAAAGCATTAGGAGCAGCACTGAAGGGAAAAAATAAAAAAGAACAAGAGGAGCCTGAAGTACGGATCGTACCAGATATTACTAATAATGCTTTATTGATTGCCGCAAAACCACCTATGTACGAAAAAATTAAAGCTGTACTCAGACAAGTAGATATTCCACCACGGCAAGTTTTAGTCGAGGCTTCCATTGCAGAAGTACAACTATCAGGAAATCTGAGCTTAGGTATTGAATGGTTTTTTAAAAATGCGATTGGTAAAGGTAATGGTAATGATAATTTCGGTGGTACTGGGGTGAGTAACTCAGGATTTCCGCTCAGTCCTATGACTAGTGCAGCAGTTCCGGGTGGATTTACCTATGCGGTCACTAGCGGTGCTTCAGTCAATGCTTTATTAAATATGGCAGCTCAAGAAAGTAAGCTCAATGTACTTTCTTCACCCCAGCTGTTAGTATTAGATAATCAAACGGCTCAAATTATGGTAGGGTCTCAGGTGCCAATTTTATCTAGTCAAGCTGCCCTAGGTGGTATTGCTGGCGGTGGTGCACTCACTTCTCAAGTACAATATAAAAACACAGGTGTGATGCTTGCAGTTACCCCGAGGGTAAACGCCGGTGGGCGAGTCACCCTTGAAATTGATCAACAGGTCACTGATGTGGGCGCTAGCCTTAAGTCAGGAGGCATTGATAACCCAACCTTCTTGCAAAGAGCTTTTCAAAGTGTAGTGACCGTTCAAGACGGTCAAACCATTGTCTTAGGTGGATTAATTCAAACCAATGATACCTTTAATAAATCAGGGATACCTGCCTTGTACAAAATCCCTATTATTGGTAATCTCTTTGGTTCTACCACCAATGGTAAAAAGCGTACCGAATTAGTAGTTCTCATGACTCCAAGAGTAGTAGAAAATCAAACCGATGCTACCTTAGTGACCAATGAGATGCGGAAGAAAATGAAATATGCCGAAGATGTCATAAGCAATGAACGTATTGTAGAGCAAACTAATGTAAGAACGCATATGGGGGACGTAGATGTGATAGGCAATCAAGAACCCATTGGGTATGGTCCTGTGCCTTATGAAGATCCAACACGCTTAAATGATCAAGAAGATTTAGATCAAAATACCACCTATCACTAGCTAGATTCTAGAATAGGGCTCGTTTATATCTAATCATTATGAGGAATTTTAAGTACTAAACCCCTTGATTTTATGAATTCAAGAGCTTTAATTTATTGTGAATCTTAATTACTGCTTTATATAATGAGTTTGATAATAGATTAACTTCTAATAAATTAATAAATTAGTGTAATCATTTATTGTATTTTCTAAAAAGAAAATTTATAATTCAATTTTGTTGAATTTTTATAAATATCGCTTAAGATAAAAGAACTTATAGCAACCATCGTTAACCTATACTATTTAGAAAAGTAGTAATCTTTTGTTAAATCGAAGCCTTATTCAAATATTGACTCACTTACTAGGGTTGACCTTGCTCTTAGGTTTATTTAGCCTCATAGGGTGTACTCTTAAAATACCGGTAGAGCAACAAGTAGGACAGAGAACAGTCGCCCGCTGGCAAGCTTTAATTACTCAAAATTGGCAAGGAGCTTATAGTTATCTTAGTCCCGGATATCGAGGAGTTCATTCCCTAGATCTTTATAAATCTCGTTTTGGTAATGCAGTACATTGGGAAAATATTGAACTCACCAAAGTCTCCTGTGAGGAGACCTTGTGTAATGTAGTGTTAAATTTAACATTTACTTATACTGGTCATGTGGGTCAAATGGTGCCGGGACAACATAAGCAAATTATTAAGGAGAAATGGATCAAAGAGCAAGATCAATGGTGGTATTATATCCCAAAATAACTATATATGGTTTTTAAAATTAAAAACCATGGTTATTCTTCATTAAAAAATTGTAACAAGGAGATAATATAGAATGAAAAAGACAAAACTAGCCACCGCCCTAGCTCTAGCAGTAGGTGTTGGAGCGTGGCAAGGTGCTCAAGCAGTTAACCTAAACCCAGATGGATCAGGCGATGCCCTTTATTTTCCGTACTATACGGTACGGACTTCTGATAGTGGCAGTGCTATGACTACCTCCATTGTCATTGTTAATACCACCAATCAAACAAAAGAAGTTAAAGTTCGTTTTCGTGAAGGAAAAAATAGCTGGGAAGTCTTAGACTTTGATGTCTACCTCTCTCCTCAAGATATATGGACCGGTGCGCCACTATGAGTCCAAACGGAGGGGGTATGCTCTCTACCGCTGATACCTCCTGTACCGTGCCAGCAATTCCTCAAGGAGGAGTAGAATTTATCCCCAGTGAATTTTCTAATCTGAGCTCCTCTGTTTATTTCCCTGATGGTGCTGGAGAAGGGTTAGATCGTACTACAGAAGGTTATGTAGAAATTCTAGAGATGGGGGTTATCAACGATACTTCTGACGCTGCTACGGGAACTAATGCAAGTTTAAGCTCAGGGCAACAATTTACCCCAGCCACTTGGGCCAAGCATAACAGTGCAGGGATGCCTAACAATTGCCAAGCGTTAGTTAATGCGTGGACAGATGGTAATTGGTCTACCATAGGTAACGTGAGTGGGGTGAGCGAGCCCACGGGTGGATTAATGGGAGAGGCCAATATTATTGATGTGGCCGATGCGGTTAACTATGGGGTCAATGCGGTTGCAATTGATCACACCTTCCAGGGAACCGGTACTGCTAACCATGTACCATTAGGTACCGATGAGCCTAATCTGGCCAGTGCAGCTACTACCAGCAATGTCTTTACTCCAGGAGAATCTAGTCAAGTTGCCACAGATACTTGGGCGGGTAATTTTAAATTTGCAAAATACTTATCTACCCCTACTGCTCCAGTGTTGATGAATGGCTGCCCTACCAATGGGGTAGATGCAGTCAGTGCAACTTTAATGCGCAGTGCGATTATGAATCAATATACCATTGATACTGGCTTAAATGCGGGGACCGATTGGGTGATTACCCAACCTACCAAATGGTATTACGTGCCATTTCAAAATCCAAGCAGCTCTGGCTCTAGTGGCACTACGATCAATGGAGATCAAAACGGTAATATTAATACTTTCTGTACCAGTGCAGGCGTTTCTAACCCAGGTAGTGCCCCTACTGCAGCAGTTGCTCCTTATACGGTAGTGTTTAATGCCAATGGGAAAGGTACCGCTCCAGAGCCTATTAATGCCACCATTTATGGCAGAGAAGAACAGGTGGCTATTGGTCAAACCAGCACGATTGGTTTTTCCCCACGCCCTGTAGTTCAAGGGGTAAGCAATGCATTACCTTATGAAGTCACAGTACTGAGCTTTAACAGCCAAAGTAATACCTCTGTGTTAGGATCACAGCTACTCAATGTCATTCAGAGTAGTGGTAATATTCAGCCCAGTGGTTGGGTTAATCTGGACTTAACCCCTAGCCATACTATGAAAGGAACCAATACGTTTCTTGGCTTACCTGTCATTGGTTTTGCAGTAGAGCGGTTCCAAAATGGGGTAGTACAATCAGGCGTACTGAATAACTTTGGTGCTGAGTTTATCCATACCTATGAGCGCTGTGTCAATGGTACCATAGCAAATGGTATATGCACTACCGGAGTATCAGCATCAACGAAACCAACACCTTAATTAGGTTATTAGGTTAGTGGTAATACTAAGGGCAGGGGATTTCCCCTGCCCTTTTTTATAGAGTATAATAATCCGTTTAATTTCTATTAATAACTAAGTTGTGAAAATAAAGAAATTTTTTTATAGCCTAGGAATTACTATAAGCTTGTATTTTTATACAAATGCACATGCTGTTGACAACCAGAAAATCGTTCCTTTTATTGAATATAAAAATATCACGGTTACTCCAGCAGATTTTGGAGCTGCACTTGCTGGCTATCCTTACCAATATCGAGAAGAAATTGCACAGCATGCTAAACAAGTTAATGATATTATTAATCATGTTTTCTTATATCGAGTACTAGCTCAAGAAGCGAGAGATTTAAAATTAGAACAAGATCCTGAAGTGCAGAGGCAAATCCAAATTGCAATAGAAACAGCCCTAGGTAAAGCAAGGTTAAACCTATTACGCCAGCAAGCATTAGCTAAAGATCCAGATTATGAGACTCTTGCTAAAGAACAATACCGAGCTAATAAAGATCAGTATCAGTTACCTGCACAAGTAGACGTTGCTCATATTATTATTAAGTCTAAAGAAAATAACGAAGCAGCTGAAGAAGAAGCCAAACAACTTGCGGAAAAAATACAAAAACAAGCCCTTGAGAAAAAACAATCTTTTGCTGATTTAGCCCTTGAATATTCCCAAGACCCTAGCGTAAAAGAAAATAAAGGGGATATAGGGTGGATTGCACATGGGGATACTGTCGAACCTTTTGAGGAAACTGCTTTTGCTCTAAAAAAAATAGGTGATATAAGCCCTGTTGTTAAAACTCAATTCGGCTATCATATAGTTTCCTTAAAAGGTCGCAAACCTGCTCGATTACAATCCTTCAATGAGGTAAAGGATAGCCTTATTCAGAGTATTAAAACTAACTATGCTGAACAAATTACCCAGCAACATATTGAAGCAATTAATAAAGCAAAAGAGGTAGAAGTTAATTATGAAGCAATTAATGAATTTATTCAGTCTATGAAACAAAAAAATAAAGATAGTAATTTTTAAGATGAATCCTAATAAATTTTTTACTTCCCTAACTAAATAATAAACATCTATTATTAAGCTAACAAGGAGATAATATAGAATGAAAAAGACAAAACTAGCCACCGCCCTAGCTCTAGCAGTAGGTGTTGGAGCGTGGCAAGGTGCTCAAGCAGTTAACCTAAACCCAGATGGATCAGGCGATGCCCTTTATTTTCCGTACTATACGGTACGGACTTCTGATAGTGGCAGTGCTATGACTACCTCCATTGTCATTGTTAATACCACCAATCAAACAAAAGAAGTTAAAGTTCGTTTTCGTGAAGGAAAAAATAGCTGGGAAGTCTTAGACTTTGATGTCTACCTCTCTCCTCAAGATATATGGACCGGTGCGCTCACTATGAGTCCAAACGGAGGGGGTATGCTCTCTACCGCTGATACCTCCTGTACCGTGCCAGCAATTCCTCAAGGAGGAGTAGAATTTATCCCCAGTGAATTTTCTAATCTGAGCTCCTCTGTTTATTTCCCTGATGGTGCTGGAGAAGGGTTAGATCGTACTACAGAAGGTTATGTAGAAATTCTAGAGATGGGGGTTATCAACGATACTTCTGACGCTGCTACGGGAACTAATGCAAGTTTAAGCTCAGGGCAACAATTTACCCCAGCCACTTGGGCCAAGCATAACAGTGCAGGGATGCCTAACAATTGCCAAGCGTTAGTTAATGCGTGGACAGATGGTAATTGGTCTACCATAGGTAACGTGAGTGGGGTGAGCGAGCCCACGGGTGGATTAATGGGAGAGGCCAATATTATTGATGTGGCCGATGCGGTTAACTATGGGGTCAATGCGGTTGCAATTGATCACACCTTCCAGGGAACCGGTACTGCTAACCATGTACCATTAGGTACCGATGAGCCTAATCTGGCCAGTGCAGCTACTACCAGCAATGTCTTTACTCCAGGAGGAATCTAGTCAAGTTGCCACAGATACTTGGGCGGGTAATTTTAAATTTGCAAAATACTTATCTACCCCTACTGCTCCAGTGTTGATGAATGGCTGCCCTACCAATGGGGTAGATGCAGTCAGTGCAACTTTAATGCGCAGTGCGATTATGAATCAATATACCATTGATACTGGCTTAAATGCGGGGACCGATTGGGTGATTACCCAACCTACCAAATGGTATTACGTGCCATTTCAAAATCCAAGCAGCTCTGGCTCTAGTGGCACTACGATCAATGGAGATCAAAACGGTAATATTAATACTTTCTGTACCAGTGCAGGCGTTTCTAACCCAGGTAGTGCCCCTACTGCAGCAGTTGCTCCTTATACGGTAGTGTTTAATGCCAATGGGAAAGGTACCGCTCCAGAGCCTATTAATGCCACCATTTATGGCAGAGAAGAACAGGTGGCTATTGGTCAAACCAGCACGATTGGTTTTTCCCCACGCCCTGTAGTTCAAGGGGTAAGCAATGCATTACCTTATGAAGTCACAGTACTGAGCTTTAACAGCCAAAGTAATACCTCTGTGTTAGGATCACAGCTACTCAATGTCATTCAGAGTAGTGGTAATATTCAGCCCAGTGGTTGGGTTAATCTGGACTTAACCCCTAGCCATACTATGAAAGGAACCAATACGTTTCTTGGCTTACCTGTCATTGGTTTTGCAGTAGAGCGGTTCCAAAATGGGGTAGTACAATCAGGCGTACTGAATAACTTTGGTGCTGAGTTTATCCATACCTATGAGCGCTGTGTCAATGGTACCATAGCAAATGGTATATGCACTACCGGATCATCTGGAACTAGCACAGGTGGTACTGGGACAGGAACTAGCACTGGAACTAGCACAGGTGGTACTGGAACAGGAACTAGCACTGGAACTAGCACAGGTGGCACCGGAACAGGAACTAGCACAGGTGGTACTGGAACAGGAACTAGCACTGGAACTAGCACAGGTGGTACTGGAACAGGAACTAGCACTGGAACTAGCACAGGTGGCACCGGAACAGGAACTAGCACAGGTGGTACTGGAACAGGAACTAGCACTGGAACTAGCACAGGTGGCACCGGAACAGGAACTAGCACAGGTGGCACCGGAACAGGAACTAGCACAGGTGGTACTGGAACAGGAACTAGCACTGGAACTAGCACAGGTGGCACCGGAACAGGAACTAGCACAGGTGGTACTGGAACAGGAACTAGCACTGGAACTAGCACAGGTGGCACCGGAACAGGAACTAGCACAGGTGGTACTGGAACAGGAACTAGCACTGGAACTAGCACAGGTGGCACCGGAACAGGAACTAGCACTGGAACTAGCACAGGTGGCACCGGAACAGGAACTAGCACAGGTGGTACTGGAACAGGAACTAGCACAGGTGGTACCGGTTAATCCTTAAGCCTCTACATGGTACTAATCCATTAAATCCCTTTAAGGGAATATTACTCAGGGGGCAATCGCCCCCTGTTTTCTTTAATGGCTGTGATAAAATGATTGGATGATCATCCCACTTATTTTCCAGTCTCGAAGTATTTTTTACCAACTTTGGCTACGGGAAATTAAAAATCGCTATTTAGGCAGTATTAGCGGTTATCTGTGGGTATTGTTTCAGCCTATTGCCCAATTGGCGTTGTACGCTTTAGTGTTTGCCACCATTTTTAAAGTTCGTTTTCCAGAGCTGGCACAACATAGTTTTGTGGAATTTGTTGCCATTGCCCTATGGCCTTGGCTGGCTTTTCAAGAAGGAATTCAGCGAGCCTTAGGGGCGATTACTAATCATGCTCATGTACTTAAAAAAGTCGCTCTAGCTCCAGAATTACTCATTTATAGCACGGTAGGGGGAAGCTATGCCGTTCATGGCACAGGGTTTTTATTCATTTTAGCCATTTTAACAATATTCGGTGCCCACATTCATCTACTGATGCTTCCTTGGGTTCTATTATTACTAGGATTATGGTTGTTGTTTACGTTAGGATTAGCGTTTATATTAGCCGCCTTACAAGTATTTTTTCGGGATATGGAGCATATTTTAGCCTCTGTTTTAATGCTCTTGTTTTACGCCTCCCCCATTCTCTATCCCATTTCTCTAGTGCCTGAACCTTTCCATACCTTACTATTACTCAACCCCTTGAGTTATTTTTTTGATCACCTACGGGAATTATTGCTGTTCGGCGAGATGAGTTTTAGTGTGATAGATGGAGTAGCTGTTTTGTTAAGTGCTGCTCTTTTTGCCGTTGGGTTATGGTTTTTCCGCCGCTGTGCTCATCAGTTTGAAGCTTTTTTATAAAAAGAGCAGTATTTTCTATGGGTAAAAAATTACTGATTGAGGTCAGCCATTTAAGCAAATCCTACCCAAAATTAACCACTGCTTCCCATCGGTTTCACGCCTTAAAAGCCATTTTAAAAGGCAAAAATGACTACCCCGCTCAACCAGTATTAGAAGATATTTCTTTTTCCCTCTATCAAGGAGAATCCTTAGGCATTATTGGAGAAAATGGGGCAGGAAAATCCACCCTGTTAAAACATATTGCCGGAGTGATCCCATCTTCCCAAGGTAAGGTGCAGGTTTTTGGTCGGATTGGGGCTTTACTAGAGCTAGGGGCAGGATTTCATCCAGAATATACTGGACGAGAAAACCTATGGCTTTCAGGAGCGTTAATGGGAATGAGCCAAGGGGAGATTAAAGATAACCTTGAGCAAATCATCAGCTTTGCTGATATTAGATCTTATATCGATTCCCCTATTAAGCATTATTCTTCTGGGATGGTAGTTCGTCTTGGTTTTGCCTTAATGACTGCTCTAAAGCCTGAAATTTTAATTACCGATGAAGTCTTAGCAGTAGGTGATGAATCTTTTCAAAAAAAATGCATTCAGTGGCTAGAGAATTATTTAACTCAAGGAGGCACTTTATTACTCTGTTCCCATAGTATGTTCCATATCCAAAAACTATGCCAAAAAGCCCTTTGGATTCACCAAGGGCAGGTGATGGATTATGGGGATGCCTTTGGGGTTAGCCAGGCCTATTTAAGCTACCATGAGAAAAAGACAAGCCCTCAAAGGGTGAAATTTGAAGTTACAGCCAAAAATACTTCTGCCACTTATCACCTGACAGAACTCGTCCTTGAGGGGGATAACTTTCCTCAAATTCCTATGGGAGGACAGCTCAAAGTCAAGGGGATGGTTTATTCTCCAGATAATCGACCTCCGGTGGTTGCCATCGGGATTATTCGTGCCAATAGGGCAGAGATTTATGGCTTAATTTCCGATATTGATCGCATGGTACTTCAGCCAGTAGTGGATCATCTTTTTACTTTTCAGCTGGTATTTCCTAATATTGCTTTATTGCCCGGTCAATATACGCTTCGTGCTCATGGGATGGATCCAGAAGGGGTACGGCTGTTTGATACGATGGAGCAAACTTTTCAAGTGACTGGGCAAACCAGGGAATTAGGCGTGTGTCGTCTTGATCATGAATGGCAGTAATAGATTTTCTGTTGCTCGATTTAAACAGGAAACTAAGGATTTTTTAGAGCGAATCCTAGTGCCGAGTATAGCAATATTGTTGCCTTGGGGCTGGGCGTTTCGTATTTTTCAATGGATAACCACCCACTGTCCATGGTTTTACGGTGCTCAAGGAAACGGAGCGCTTGCAGAAGCTCAACGAGTTATCCACATTGAAGATCCAGTGCAATGGCTCTGGACTTATCGGCTAATTCAGTTAGTCGATCAGGGAGATTTATATTTATCCCGATGTCGCTCTCATCGCTGGATAGATCAATATATGCAAGTTACTGGTACTTGGCCCAAACCTCCCTTTCTTGGGATTACCTTTCATTGGGGGGCAGGTCTATGGTCTTTGCGTCATTTACACACTCAAGGGATAAGTGCTGCTTTTTTATCTGCTCGCTTTAATAGAGCCAGTTTTCCCAAAAGATGGATAGCCTATGGGTATACTCGATTACGGATTAAAGAAATAAAACGTGCCAGCGGTAGCTCGGTCATCTATAAAGGGGGCAGTATTACTCAAATGAAAGCGGCAATCCATGAAGGCAAAGCAATTACTGCTCTAATAGATGTACCCCCTCGGGAAGTAGGGGCTTGTTTACCCATTAGTTTATTTGATCGGCAGGCTTGGTGGCCCAGTGGCTTGGTAAAGTTTGCGATTCGGGAGCAAATTCCCGTGGTAGCATTTAGTGTGGGGATCAATCTAACTACTGGAATCCGCCAGCTTCACATTAGTGATCCATTATCTGGTGATAATCCTCAAGCATTTATGGAGTACTTGGCAGGTTATTTTTCTGATTTGATCACTCAAATGCCCCCTGCATGGCATTGTTGGGATTGGGTGGAAGAATTTTTTCATCATAAATCTCGTTAATTTACCAAGCTGTTAAGTGATGGCAGATCAATTAGGATTTCCAGAAAAGGTAGATTCTTTTCTAGGGATTGATAAGTTAGGCAAGGATTGTCAAATTAGTCCTACGGTGACTGTGATGCGTAGAGACGTATCTACTAAACCAAATCAGGGAATCTATTTAGGCAACCAAGTAATTTTGTTTGACTATGTCCGCTTAGTGCTTGGAGATACGGAGCTACTTTCTAATGCCAAACTTATCATTCAGGATAAAACTATTATTAATGTAGATTGTTATCTCTCAGGGGAAGGGGGATTGGTTATCGAAGAAGAAGTACTCATTGGTCCTCATGTACGAATTTTATCTGCTGGCCATGAAATTCATCAAGGTCATGCAATCATTGCTCGTAATTCAATTACCCATGCCCCTGTTCGTATTGGCAAGGGGGCTTGGGTTGGGGCAGGAGCAACCATTTTGCAGGGAGTGCAATTAGGCGAAGGCTGCGTGGTAGGTGCAGGTAGTGTGGTGACTCGATCGATTCCTCCCTATGGGGTAGCGGTGGGTAATCCAGCCAAAATAAAACACTATCGCCGTGGGCATACACCTAAAAGATTTAGGTGGTTTTAGCGAAAGAAATTTAACTTATGAATGAAGAACTTCATATCTCACCTGATACAGAGAGGGATTCCAACCACGTTTATACTCGGGATTTTGATCCAAAAGCTAATAATTCCTTGGCAAAAATTGCTCGCCTAATAAAACCCAATAGTCAAATTTTAGATTTAGGCACCGGTCCCGGAGTTTTAGGAAAATATCTAGCTCAGGATTTAAAATGCACGGTAGATGGGGTAGAAAAAGATGAGGTGCAGGCTAAAATTGCCGCGCCTTTTTATCGTCAGCTTTGCCAAACAGATTTAGAGCAAGCCAACCTCAGCGCCTTATTTCAAGAAAAGTATGACTATATTATTTGTGCTGATGTCTTAGAGCACTTAAGGAATCCAGAACTAATTGTATCCCAATTTGCTGATTTGCTAGCCTCTAATGGAAAAATACTGCTCTCAATTCCTAATATTGCCCACGCTGGAGTGATTGCTAGTTTACTGGCAGGGGATTTTTTCTATGGTCCAGAAGGACTATTAGATACCACCCATGTACGGTTTTTTACTCGCAAATCCCTCTTTGCCTTCTTAACTCATCACCATTTAGCAATATGCTCTATGGATACAGTACTCTGTGATTTAAGAGATAGTGAATTTCGGCAATATTATGTGGATACTCTGCCACCTCAAATTTTTAATCTATTAAAGGCTTATCCGGATAGTTTAACTTATCAATTTATCGTTGAGGCGACTATTGGGCAAGAAGAAACTAATTTATTAGCTGAAAATAATCGCTCTAATCAATTTCATTTTGCTACCCAAATCTATTGGCGATTTGATGAAGAACCCTATCAGGAATATAACAGTAATTATAGTCTAGGAGTCATTGGTGCAGAGCGTCAAACCATTTTCTTGCCTATTCCTCCTATGAATAATCCTCCTAGTGGCATTCGGGTAGATTTAGCTGATCGTCCTGGATTTTTACAGCTTTATGAGATTATTTTATATAATCAAATAAATAATATTGTGTACTGGCAGAAAGGTAGTGCACAGTTACAATTCAATGTAATTCATCAAGTGTACTTTATAGATAAGATAAATAATTTTGATGCTAATACCTTACTGACTGGAGAAGATCCTTACTTTGAATTACCCTTAGACAAGGATAGTTTAAAATCCCTTCAAAATGGAGGATGCTTAGAATTAAAACTCTCTTGGCCTATGTCTGCAGATTTTTTAGCTCTGTCTCAACACATCAAGCAAAGAGATCGTAACATTATTGAACAGGATAAATTAATTGAATGGTATCGAGAGCAAGCTAACATTCAAGATAGAATCATCGAGCTTAAAGAGAGCGAAAAACAAGCCAAAGAGCAACAAAATAACGAAAAAGATTTACAGATTAATTTACTCAGCCAGCAAAACAATGAAAAAGATTCACGAATTGTTTGTCTTTTAGATGAAATAGCACAATACGCTCCACTTTCCGATCAAATCCAATCTTTAAATCATCAGATTAGTGATCAAAATAAAGTGCTCCAATCTTTAGAATTTCAGCTTACCTATCAAAATAGTTGGCTAGGTTGGTTACGCCGACCATTTCGACCGTTAAAGCAGCGCTATTTAAAAATCATCAATCTTTTTAAATTTTAAACTACAAGGTACATGGGCACACAAAAAATTATTGATGTTATTATTCCTGTTTACAACGCCTATGATCAGTTACTTGCATGCTTAGAGAGTGTTTGGCACCATACAGAAGAGAAGGATTATAGACTTATTCTCATTGATGATAAATCTACCGATCCAAGAATTCAGAGTTTATTTCAAGAATTAAAAGTAAAAAACAAACCCAATATCCTGCTGCTTGAAAATCCAGAAAATAAAGGGTTTGTAGCTACGGTCAATTACGGAATGGGATCGAGTACTCGGGATGTAATTCTCCTAAATTCCGATACTATCGTAACTCCAAAGTGGCTGGATAAGCTTAAAAAATGTGCCGATTCTGATCCTAGAATTGGTACCATCACTCCCTTTTCTAATAACGGAGAAATTTGCTCTTTTCCCCAATTTTGCCAAGAAAATACCGTACCAGAAAATTTAGATTTACTGGTGCAGGCAATGGAAATTGCTCCCTTGCCTCATAGCTTAGATATTCCCACCGGAGTAGGATTTTGTCTTTATATTCGCCGTCATCTATTAGATAAGATTGGTTTATTTGATGAAGAAACTTTTGGTCGAGGCTATGGGGAAGAAAACGATTTTTGTATGCGAGCTGTAGCTAGAGGATATCGAAATGTATTATGCCCAGATGCCTATGTAGCCCATGTAGGTAGTAGCTCTTTTGGAGAGGAAAAAAAAGCCCTTGCAGAAAAGCAAATGGCAGCTTTATTAAAAAAACATCCTAGTTATCTTTCTCAGGTCACTCAATTTATTAAAGTAGATCCCATTAAACCTATTAGACATGTTATTCAAACCCAGTTTAATTTACTTGTTAAATCTAGCACCTTAGGTATTCTCCATGTACTTCATGGTCATGGAGGAGGGACTGAAAAATACGCACGAAATATTGCTCATGCTACTCAAGAATATCGGCATTATTTTTTAATTGCCCTCAACCATGAATGGATTATTAAAGAAATAGATGAAAAAGGTGAGCAACGAAGTTATAGCTTCAAACATCAACAGGATGAGTTGTGGGTAAATCTATTTGAATCTTTATGTGGGTGGTTAAATATTAGCTTTTGTCATATCCATCAGATTTCTGGCTGTCGAGATGGGTTATTATCCGTCTTCGCCCAGACCTCTATTCCCTATGGAGTAAATCTCCATGATTTCTTTTTAGCCTGTCCTACTATTAATTTACTCAATGATAAAAAGGAATTTTGCTATGGAGTCACTGATCTTGTCCAATGCCAAGCATGTCTAAATAAGCAAGGTTCTTTTACTGGGATAGATATTAATAATTGGCGATCTCAACATCGGGCTTTTTTAGAAAAAGCTAAATTTATATTGGCCCCTTCTCAATGGGTCGTGGATATTTTTACCCAATATTTCCCCAGTGTTTCAATCCACCATGTGCCTAACCTGCATCGTATCAATATTGCTCCTGCTTTAATTGGAGAAGAGCGTTGTTTTTTGCTCCCTCAAGATGGCATGGTTCATATTGGGGTTATTGGTGCAATTAGTGGCATTAAAGGAGCTAGGAACTTAGAATGGTTAGTAGAGCAAACGAGAAAAAGAAAATTAGCCATTCGCTGGGTTGTGATTGGTTATACAGATCGCCAGTATGAGGCTTATCAAAGTAAAGATTATGTATTTACGCTTCATGGTCCTTATCAACCAGAAAATATTATAAACCTACTGAATTATTATGGTATTGCTTTAGTGGTTTTTCCGTCTACTGGTCCTGAGACTTTTTGTTATGCCCTTTCTGATGCTTGGGCTGCACATAAACCAGTACTTGTACCTCCCATTGGGGCATTAAAAGAGCGGGTAGAAAGTAGGCAAAACAGCGGCTGGCTTATGGAGAATTGGCCTAATTTAGAATCAATGCTAAATCAAACAGTGGATATTGCAACCCAGCTTAAAGAGAAAAAAGATCTTTTACCAGCACCGAAAAACTACCCTGACCTGGAAGAAGAACAACGCATTGTGCACCTACTTACACAATATTATCAGCAGTATTGTTTATCTGACTCTATAGTTGTACTAGATAAGCTCTCATCTCGACGGATTTATGAAGCTGCTTGTTTAGGGGTAGGCATTGCTCAGGATAGAAAATCAGAGGGATTACTGAAGGGTGTTTTTATAAAAATTTTAAGGATTGGGATACGGTTTCGCTATACATCTCTCGGGAGATGGGCAGAGAGGCAATTGCCTGACTCTTGGCGTTATCGCTTAAGACAATTGTTACTTGGAGGTTAAAATAAGTGATAGCATGGATTATTTTAATAATAGCGGGCTTGTTTGAAATATGCTGGGCAGTCGGTTTGAAATATACTGAAGGCTTTAGTAAGTTTTGGCCTAGTATGTTTACTTTAACTGCCATGAGTGTCAGTGTTTATTTATTATCTCAAGCACTTAAAACTATTCCTATAGGTACAGGTTACGCTGTTTGGACAGGGGTTGGAGCAGCTGGTACCGCTATTTTGGGGATTATTTTTTTTTCTGAATCAGCTGCTTTTCCTCGATTGATTTGTATAGCTTTAATTATCTCTGGGATCATAGGGCTTAAATTAACGTCCCCATAATGGTTAGCTTATTAATATTCACTATTTTTAGCGTTATCGCTTAAGACAATTGTTACTTGGAGGTTAAAATAAGTGATGGCATGGATAGTTTTAATAGTTGCTGGCTTATTTGAAATATGTTGGGCAGTAAGTTTGAAATACGCAGAAGGATTTAGTAAGTTTTGGCCTAGCGTGTTTAATATAAGTGTTATGAGTGTTAGTATTTATTTATTGTCCCAAGCACTTAAAACCATTCCTATAGGTACAGGTTACGCAGTTTATACAGGGATTGGGGCGATAGGTACTGCTATTTTAGGAATTGTCCTTTTTTCTGAATCAGCTGCTTTTCCTCGATTGATTTGTATAGCTTTAATTATTTCTGGAATCATAGGGCTTAAATTAACATCTCCGCCATAGTTAGCTTATGAATATTCACTATTTTCAGCATGTGTCTTTTGAAACCCTAGGATCCATAGAGCCTTGGGCACATAGTCATCATCACTATTTATCAGGTACCCGATTTTATCAAGGACAATCCCTTCCTAATCTTGAAGAAATAGATTGGCTTGTTGTGATGGGTGGGCCTATGAATATTTATGAAGAACAAATATATCCTTGGCTTACTCAAGAGAAAGAATTTATTGAGCAAGTCATTAAAGCAGATAAAGGAGTGATAGGGGTGTGTTTAGGAGCACAGCTTATTGCAGATGTATTAGGTGCATCAGTGATAAAAAATCCTGATAAGGAAATTGGCTGGTTTCCAGTGGAATTTACTCAAGGGGCAAAAAATAGCTCTTGGCTTAATTTTTTACCTCAAGGATTAGAGGTATTCCATTGGCATGGAGATACCTTTACTTTGCCTAAAGGAGCAATTCATATCGCCCAAAGCGAGGGGTGCATACAGCAAGGATTTGTTTACAATAAGAAAGTACTTGCTCTGCAATTCCACTTAGAGATACAAACTAAAAATGCACAAAAGCTTATTGAACATTGCGGAGATGAATTGGGGTTAGGTAAATATATTCAAACTCAAGATCAGATACTGAATAATGAAGAGGGCTTTAAAAAAGCTAAAGAAGCTATGATCACCCTATTAGATAAATTACCGGACTAAATTAAAAGGTATGGATAGGGGGCAGAAAATGATATGGAGGATAATATTATGGAAAAATTGATTGCTATGGAATGTGAGGCTTGTAGGGTAGATTCTTCTTTAATTACGGAAGAAGAAATAAAAGAACTATCTCCGCAAGTGTCAAAATGGAAGATGATAGAGGAGGGTAATATTTTTCGTCTTCGGCGGGTATTTCCTTTTAGTGATTTTATCACTGCTTTAGAATTTACTAATAAAGTAGGAGAAATAGCAGAAGCCTATAATCATCACCCAAGTATTTTAACAGAATATGGGAAAGTCACGGTGACTTGGTGGACTCATAAAATTGAAGGGCTTCATAAAAATGACTTTATTATGGCGGCTAAGACCGATCAATTGTTACCTTTTAGCTAAACCAATCTTTTAAAGGAAGTAATTTTTTTAAAAGCAGTTGATGTAACCGATCATTTTGGATAAAACGAATAAAGCTATCTATGGGTGGTGCATAATAAATTAATGCTCCAGTAACCAAATAGAGTAGCAAGGTTTTTATGGGTGCTTGTAAGCTACCTAAGCTTAATGCCGTACCAAAAGAGCGCTTTAATCGAACTCCTCTCAGATCTACGCTGTAGAGTTCATCTAATAGAAGGTGGGTAATAAAGCCAATGAGTAGAAAAATACCACCAAACCAAGCCTCTAAAATTGGAACCTCTAAAATATATCTTGAGATAATGACAAAGGATAATCCAATGGCTATTCCCATTGGAATAGAGTGAATAAGTCCTCGATGTATAGTAAGCCAAGTAAATAGAGAAGCTAATCCATAGCGGATTAGGATGAATAACCCTATCCATATTAAAATGAGTTCCAATATGGAAAGATGATAAAAAATGTTTCCATATAAAACTCCAAAAAAACCCACGGCGATTCCTAAGGTATTAAAAATCCAGCGAATGGCAATGGAGCTTTTAGAATCAATATCTGGCAAAATACCGCCAATTACCCCTAAGATAAAATAGGCAGTTAAAGTAGATATGGGGAAAGTACGGGTAACCATTAAGGCAGTAATCCCAATACCGCTTACCATCATTGCACCTGCAATATGAGTATTAAAATTCGCCATGTAGAAATTACTTAGTTGAGCTGTTTAACTTGATCAATAATTTCTGGCAGGGCAGTGGTTAAAGAATATTGAGGGCGATAGCCTAGTTCGGTTTGAATTTTTTTAGTGCTATACCAAGCTGAACTGGTTAGCTTATCCAAAGTTTTAGGGTTTAATGGAATAGGTATTTTAAAAATTCTCTGGATAAAATCTCCTATTCTTGCACCAAAAATAAGTACTCCTATAGGGATACACCATCGAGGTATAGTTCGATTTAAAGCATGGCAAATCAAAGCGTATATTTGATCTGTAGAATAGCTCTGGCCATCGGTAACTAGATAGGCTTGCTGGCAAGAGATTTTAGGGTTTCTAGCAATCAGCATCATTGCTTGCACCACATCAAGCACATGAACCATGGAGCGGTGATTATTTATTTTAGATAAAGAAGGGAAATAACCTCGATAAATAGCTCTGACCATCTGTAGGATACTACTTTTTGTACTTTTTCCATAAACCATGGGAAGACGCAAAACACTACTACAAATAATATGGTCTTTTCCGGCTGCAAGCACTTGTTGTTCTGCTGTTAATTTTGCTTTTCCATAAGCAGTTTCAGGAAGGGCTGGACTATTTTCATTTAAACAATGCTCTGTTTTTTCCCCCATTGCTTTTACACTACTGACAAATATAAATTGTTTTACCTTAGCCTTGATAGCCTGCGTTAATAAGGACTGAGTCATCATCACAATAGATTTTTGGTAGTTTTCCATATCATTTTCTGCAAAACTACCACAGGCTAAATGAAAAACAATCTCTACATTTTTCCATAGGCTAGTTGTTTGATTTTGATCTATGGAATCTATTTGAAAAACTTTGATTAAATCATTATTCCATAGTGCTTGAGCTTTATGAATATCCCGAGTCAGTACATGAATGGGGCATTGATCTGAAATCAGTGCAGCCATCAAGTGTTGGCCAATAAATCCCGTTGCTCCTGTCACTAATACTGCCATATAGACCTATAGCTGGGATTTATGGTTATTTTGTAGAGGAAAAATTTTTTCTTGTGTTTGATTTACTGGCTTTTCTGAGAGGTAATGGGGTCGTTTGGGCTTAAATTTCATTATGAGATGTTGAGAGAAAGTTACGCCCGCCAGTATGGAAAAGCGACTCCAAATACCCAAGATAATTAACCAAGTAAATATTAATGGATATTTAGATTGAAAGAATTTATGATAAAAATAAGCCATTCCTTTATGTTTATGCCAAAGTACTGTAAGAGGGTATTGCCAGCTACAAGCACCTTTATAATGAATAACGGTTACCTCCGGCACAAATAGGATATCCCAACCTGATTGTTTAAAGCGCATGCACCAATCTAAATCTTCACAATGAAGAAAATAATTTTCATCCATTAATCCTACCTTGCTCAGTGCTGAATTTCTCACCAACATAAAAGCACCAGAGATAGCATCCACTTGCATAGGATGAATGGGAAGAGGATCTTGAGTACATTCAAATCCCTGTAATTTAAATTGCTTAGGGAAAAGTTTATGTAAATATAATACTCGAATTAAAGAGCGACCCGGGGTAGGGATTCTTCTGCGACAACCTGCTTGCTCACTACCATCTGGGTTTTGAATTAAACAACCAGTCATACCTACCTTAGGTTGAGTTTCCATAAAGCGAATCAAGTAAGGAAGCGTATCTGGAGGAACAATACAATCTGGATTGAGTAAAAGAATATATTCTCCCTTAGTGTGTTGTAAGGCAATATTATTTGCACAAGAGAAGCCAAGATTTTTATGATTCTTAATAATGCAAATTCGTGAATCTGCGCCTACAGAATTTTCTAAATGGACGAGGCTATTGTCAGCTGATCCATTATCAACGATAATTACTTCCAAAGAAATTGGTGCTTCTAAAACAGCAGATACTGATTGAGAGAGTAATGTGCCACCATTAAAATTTACGATAATAATCGAAATTAATATGTTGTTTTCAGCATTATGATTATGGCTATCCCTACCATTATGAATTTGATGATTACGACTTCCCATATCTATTTTATTAGAGTGACAAGTGTGTATTAAATGGGTTTTGCTAACGTTGAAACATCTATAAAATGACCGGTAATTGCAGCGGCAGCAGCCATTGCAGGGCTTACTAAATGAGTACGTCCTCCTTGACCTTGACGACCTTCAAAATTACGATTTGAAGTAGATGCACAGCGCTCTCCGGGCTCTAACCGATCTGCATTCATGGCAAGACACATAGAGCAGCCAGGCTCTCGCCATTGAAACCCAGCTTTAACAAAAATTTCATCTAACCCTTCTGTCTCTGCTTGATGTTTAACTAATCCAGAACCAGGAACAATCAGGGCTCGTTTTATATTTTCTGCAATCTTATGGCCATCCACTACTTTTGCTGCTTCTCGTAGATCTTCAATCCGAGCATTAGTACAAGATCCAATAAAAATTACATCTAAATAAATTTCGTTTATTGGCGTATTTGCTTCAAGTCCCATATAATGCAAGGCACGCTCCATACTACTTCTTTTAGTAGCATCAGGCTCTTGTTTTGGATCTGGGACCGTATCATCTATAGGTACAACCATTTCAGGAGAGGTGCCCCAACTAACTTGAGGTTTTAAGTGATTAGCATCTAAGGTAATCACCTCATCAAAATACGCATCAGAATCGCTTTTTAAACCTTGCCAGTATGTTACTGCCTGATCCCAATATTCTGGTCTAGGGGCAAAAGGACGCCCTTTGAGATAGGTAATAGTAGTTTCATCAACCCCCACTAATCCTGCTCTGGCTCCGGCTTCAATCGCCATATTACAAAGGGTCATCCGCCCTTCCATGGAAAAGTTTCTGATTACTTCTCCTGTAAATTCAATAGTGTAGCCAGTGCCTCCTGCAGTACCTATTTTTTGAATAATCGCTAAAATTACATCCTTGCTATAAACCCCAAAGGGAAGTTTACCTTCTACTTGAATCAGCATATTTTTTGATTTTTTCTGAAGTAAACATTGGGTAGCAAGTACATGTTCTACTTCAGAGGTGCCAATACCAAAAGCAAGTGCCCCAAAGGCACCATGGGTTGCCGTGTGGGAATCGCCACATACTACTGTCATACCAGGAAGGGTAGCCCCTTGCTCAGGACCTATAATATGAACAATTCCTTGGCGCGGATCATCCATTTTAAACTCAGTTAACTTATACTCTTCACAATTCTTATCTAAAGCAGCTACCTGAGCCAGAGAAGTGGGATCTTCAATTCCTTGGTTGCGGTGAATAGTAGGAACATTATGATCTGGTACCGCCAGATTAGTCTCTATTCTCCAAGGCTGACGCCCCGCAAGTCGTAGTCCTTCAAATGCTTGAGGAGAGGTAACTTCGTGAATTAAATGGCGATCAATATAGAGTAGGGCAGTGCCACTTGGATCAGTACGCACTAGATGGGAATCCCAAAGTTTGTCATATAAGGTTTTTCCAGCCATTATCTATCTCTCCATCGCTCTCTCTTATAATTTAATAAATATTTTCATTCTACCCACATATTTAACTTTATTTAAGTTAAATATATTTAAATATTAAAAATATGTATTTTCAAAATTTAAACCATAAAATTTCGGTTGCTCCAATGATGGGATGGACAGATCGTCATTGCCGCTATTTTTTACGCCTTATCTCTTATCATGTATTGCTCTATACCGAAATGGTAACCACAGGAGCGCTTATTTATGGAGATCAAAAGCGTTTTTTGACCTATTCAAACCAAGAACACCCTATCGCACTCCAGCTCGGTGGAAGTAATCCAAAAGATTTAGCACTCTGTACCCGTATGGCTATAGATTATGGATTTGATGAAGTAAATTTAAATGTGGGCTGTCCTAGCCCAAGAGTGCAATCTGGAAGCTTTGGGGTCTGTTTGATGAAAGAGCCAGATCTGGTCGCTGAATGTGTCTCTGAGATGGTGCAGATAAGCCCAATTCCAATTACTGTTAAAACGAGAATTGGGGTAGATCACTATGACTCCTATGAATTTTTAAGCCAGTTTATTGCTAAAATTGCTCAA
Source organism: Candidatus Nitrosacidococcus sp. I8 (assembly GCF_945836005.1). NCBI lineage: Bacteria > Pseudomonadati > Pseudomonadota > Gammaproteobacteria > Chromatiales > Chromatiaceae > Candidatus Nitrosacidicoccus > Candidatus Nitrosacidicoccus urinae. The sequence continues at coordinate 120,875 of NZ_OX241534.1, forward strand.
GCTGGATGTAGCACAGTGATTCTCCATAGCCGAAAAGCGTGGCTTCATGGATTAAGTCCTAAGGAGAATAGAGAAATTCCCCCTTTATGCTACGAAACCGTTTATCGTATCAAACAAGATTTTCCTCAGCTAAGAATAGTGCTTAATGGGGGCGTAATTACTTTGGAGGATACACGTACTCATTTAACACAAGTTGATGGGGTTATGATCGGTCGTGCTGCTTATCATAATCCTTATCTGCTCTCTAGGGTAGATCATACTCTCTATGACCATGATCATCCCATACCTACTCGCCATGAAATTATAGAAGCTTTCTTACCTTATATAGAAAGGCAATTAAAACAGGGAACAAAACTCGCTACTATAGTTCGATCTACCCTAAGCTTATTCCAGGGTATGCCGAAAGGGAGAATTTGGCGTCGATCCTTAAGTGGTATTCCTTACGATTCTGGCATCTCTGTAGTGCAAGCTGCTTTGAAGAAAATACCTAACACTCTTTAAATTTTCTACTTAATTTTCTATCGGTGATTGAGCCAATTGTAAACGCTGACCAATATAAATTTGGTGTTTATCATTGATGCCATTAGAGTCTAATAGTGCTTGCAGAGTGATACCAAATCGTTGGGCAATAGTAGATAGGGTATCTCCTTGTCGCACTATATAGTCCTTAGTGATAGCACCAAGTAATTTGAGTTGTTGTCCTACTCTAATCTTCCTTGGATCGGAAATATCGTTTAGGCGGGCTAGCTCTTGGGAGTTCATTCCAAATTGCTTCGCAATGGTAGATAAAGTATCCCCTGATTGTATCGTATAGTTTGTTACCTCTGTATGAGTAGGTAATCGCAAATGCTGTCCAATCTGGATTTTTCTAGGATCAGAAATTCCATTAAATGCGGCTAATACATGAGGTTTTACTTTAAATTTTTGAGCAATAGTAGATAAAGTATCTCCTTGCTGAATAGTATAATCTGATTTAGCAATAGGTAATTGGAGATTTTGACCTATCTGAAGGTTACGAGGATCAGAGATTTTATTAAAATTAGTAATCTTATGAGCTTGAATACCAAATCTCTGGGCAATACCAGATAAAGTATCTCCCTGTTGTACTGTATATTCTGCCAAAGTAGGCACTTTATTAGTGTTTAATACATGAGATTCTTTTATTTCAGTTTTAGCTAACGTTTTTATTGGTGATGTCTCTGGTAGTCGCAATTTTTGACCTACCCTTATGGGATAAGGGCGAGAAAGGTTGTTAATCTGAGCGAGTATATCTATTGCAACTCCATGCTTTGTTGCTATCTCCGATAAAGTTTGCCCTTGCTGTACTTGATAAAATTGATCTGGGATTTGTTGATCAAACTCTTGCCAAGGTGATAAAAAAGCAATTATTTTTGCCCGGCGGCAAGTAGGAGCACAAGGAATATGTAATTTATAGCCCTGAGGTACATACTTAATGCTATGCCAAATGGGTTCAAGTAAAGCAGGATTTGCTTTTTTTAGTTCCTCTTTGCTTACTTTAAATACCTGAGCTAGAGAGTGAGCAGGAGCAAAATGGGCAAGTTCTATTATCTCATCATTGTTAGGTTTATTGAGTGTAAGCGTACCAAAATAGTGATTTGCATTTTTATCTACTTCTAGGGCGGCTAAAAAAGAGAGATAAAAATTCTTTGAAGCAAAACCAAAAATAGGACTTTTATACTGCTGGCGAATAGTGGCAATATCTGAGGTATTTAATTGTTTTTTTGCTTGAACCATACCAGATACTCCATGATTATAAGCAGTAATTGCAAGAGGCCAGCTTTTTAGCATTTCATAGTTATATTGGAGAAGCTGGGTTGCTGCAATGGTAGATTGAAAAGGATCTCGCCGTTCATCAATAATATGATTAATCTGTAAAAAACGCTGTCCAGTAGCTCGGGTAAATTGCCACAATCCTGCTGCACCTACTTTTGAATAAGCTTCTGGATTAAAAGAAGATTCTACATGGGGTAATACGGCTAATTCCTGTGGCAGCCCAGATGATTTTAACGTTTTATAAATAAAATCCTTATAAGCCCCTGATCGAATTAACCCCTCTTTGAACCGATCCGCTTGTCCTCGTTGAAAACGAATTCTATCGGCAGCAGCACGAAGTTCCTGATGAGTTATATTTTTTGGCCAGAGAGCAAGTATTTTTTTTTCTTCAGTAGAGAGGTTTTTTTCTTTTCCTTGGGCTACCTTCAATAAAAGGTTCTTATAGTAGTCTATCTGATCCTTAACTATATTTTCGTTACCACTTTTAGGTAGTGCAACCGTATTATAGATAACATTAATATGATCACTGTCGTGGATAAACCCATGATAAGTATCAATTTCAGTGTAAACTCGAATCCAAAACTGAAGATCTTGCTCTAGCTCTGATGAGAGAGGGAATGGGTTAGCTGAGCTCTCTGCTAAAATTGGCGTAGTGATTAAGAAGCTTACTAGTCCTAAAGCAAAAGAAAAAATTATGTTTTTACGCTTTACCATTAGCGAATTAGAATAAAAAAATAAATGTAATTAAATCTATCTAGTTAAAAAGGTTATTTTAACCATTTTTTTAAAAAATGTACCCTGTTGGTATTTTCGGAGTAGTAAAAACAGAGTGAATCAGAAATCAATTCCACTAAATCTCTCATCTGAAGATGCTCAAATACTTTTAGCAGAGATTGCACAGAAAATTGCCTATTTTATGAGTACTATCCATGATCAGCCAGTACAGAATCTTGAGAAATTTAATTCAGAAGCGGATTGGCTTAAAGATAAAATACCAGAATTACCTTCCAATTCTCAAAGTATATTAGATTTTATTTTTAACGAAATTATCCCACCTGCTATGAATCCAGCAAGCCCGGGCTATCTTGCTTATGTACCTGGGGGGGGATTATTTTCTTCAGCAATTGCTGAGTTTATTGCTGCAGTAGTTAATCGATATACTGGTATGTGGGAGTCTGCTCCTGCTGCAGTTGAACTAGAAACTCAAGCCCTAAGATGGCTTGCTGAATTAATAGGATTGCCTAAAGGTACCTTGGGCTTATTCACTTCAGGTGGATCTATGTCCACCTTGATTGCTATGGTAGCTGCTAGGGATAAATATTTAGGTAACCAATTATTAAGAGGTACTGTTTATTATTCGAGTCAAGCTCATTATGCAATTACTAAAGCAGTGCAAGTAGCAGCAATTCCTAGAGAAAATTTACGGCCTATCCCGGTAGACAGCCAATTTCGGTTGCGTATTGATTTCCTTGAGCAAGCAATTCAAAAAGATAAAGAGGCAGGTTTGTTGCCATTTTTTGTTTGTGGTACTGTAGGTACTGTAAATACGGGTGCTATAGATCCCTTAGAGAGAATTGCCCAACTTGCAGCGAAATATCAACTTTGGTTTCATATCGATGGTGCCTATGGTGCGGTTTTTTACCTTGTTTCAGAACTTCAATCTCTATTTAAGGGAATGGAGCAGGCCGATTCTGTCACAGTAGATCCTCATAAAGGATTGTTTTTAGCCTATGGAACTGGGGTTTTATTTGTAAAAAATATGGAGGATTTACGTCGTGTCTTTGAAATATCAGCTGCTTATTTGCCTGATCCACAAAAAGATAATACTCATTTAGATTTTAGGGAACTTTCTCCAGAGCTTTCTCGAGATTGGCGAGGTCTTCGGCTTTGGTTTCCTTTTAAACTTCATGGTGTAGGTGTATTTCGGCAAGCACTGGCTGAAAAACGTAGGTTAGCTGTTTGGGCTTGGGAAAGACTTTCTTTAGAATCTGATATAGAGATAGTAACTCCTCCAGAGCTTTCCCTATTCGCTTTTAGACAGCGTTTTAATCATATCAATCAAATAAATGAAAATAATCAAAATAGAAAACTCTTGGCTTTAATCAACCAATCTAAAAAAATTATGCTTTCAGGAACTGAACTTAATGGGCAGTTTTTTTTAAGAATTTGTATTCTTCATCTGCGTACCCAACAGTCTACTCTTGAGGAAGGATTAAAAATTATTCAAGAGGCGATAAAAAAAATGAGAGTACAAAATTAATAAGTTTAGTGAGCTTATTAATTTTTTATTTTATTAAATTCTATTTATTATCTTTATTCTATCTTGCCACTCTAGCTTTGATCTCTAGCGTTTTTTTTCAGTAAATAATCCTTCTAAAGAATTCACTTTATTTTAAAAGTAGACTAAAATGGTCCAAATAAAGTTTAAGGAGAATGATAAATTCTTTTTTTTACCTGTAAAAGGTGTATTATAAATATACATTAAATTTTTGGTAAACCAATGATGAGTAAAGGGTACACACAATGCAATCAATAGCATGGTCAATAACACTATTTGGTATGGTGGCGCTTATCGTAGTGTTCTACACTGTAATCAATAGCGCCAAAACACAAGAAGATTACTCCTCTTTTAGCGGAGCATGGTATGCGTTTCGAACTAAGTGGTTTTATATTTTAGTTGTTTTAGGCGTTGTATTAACACTACTAACACTTAATCCTTTCCCTATCCCTTCGCAAACCAAGAACTATGACAGTAAAAAGGAGAATCAAATTGTCAAGGTTACTGGTCATCAGTGGTATTGGGATATGAGTACTGATTCTTTAGTAACACAAAAACCTGTAGTTTTTGAAGTAACCAGTGAAGATGTGAACCATGGGTTTGGTATCTACGATGATGATTTAAATCTACTTGGTCAAACACAAGCAATGCCAGAGTATACTAATAAGTTAGTTTATACTTTTGATAAACCTGGTAAATATCATATTCTTTGTCTAGAGTATTGTGGGCTTGCTCATCATGGCATGGTAAGTGACTTTACTGTGAAGGCAGATACTGAAGAAGATAAAGATATAAATTTAGATAAGTAGCAGTAAAGGTAAAATAGAGTGAGGCAGTTATGACAACTAAACTAGAGCACGCAAACCATAGTGCAGATGATATAAGCTATAGTGATGCTGAGAATCGCAGTGCACTTGTAGCAGTAAAAACTCATATTATTACTGGTTTTTTAGTTTTCTTACTTATGATGGTTGCAGGCGCCACCATGCGTGCAGCTCAAGGAAAACTAGCAGGGGTAGATGATAGCCTTTTCTACCAAATTATGACGATGCATGGTGTAGGGGTAGTAGGTATCTCTGGTGTCGTCGGATTTAGTATTCTGTGGTATTTCTTACGCCAGTATGTTCAATTAAGTACTAAGATATTTTGGATTAATTTTTGTATCTTTCTAACTGGGGTAGTGATTATCCTTGCTTCTATCTTTATTGGAGGATACGCAGGGGCTTGGACCTTTCTATATCCACTACCAACCACTTCTCTTGGGGTATGGTCTGTAGGTGCTGCAATAGGGTTTCTTTCAGGTCTGCTCCTTATTGGGGTTGGGTTTTTAATTCTACTTTTAGATATTGCCCGTGGACTACTTTCACGTTATGGGAGCCTTGCCCGTGCTTTAGGAGTAACACAGCTTTTTGGGAAAGATCCTCTAGATACCCATCATCCAGTGACTGTCACTATTGGTACAGTTGTATTAATTGTTGATTTTATGGGAATTGCTGCCGGTGCGGTTGCATTAATTATTATGCTTATTAATGCGGTTAATCCTGAATTTAAACCTGACCCACTGTTAGTTAAAAATCTAATTTACTTTTTTGGTCATGTTATTATTAACGCAGCGATCTACTCATCTGTACCTGCCGTATATGAGTTACTTCCTCGTTATACTAAGCGTCCATATCACACATCTAAGGTATTTTATGCTGCATGGTTTGTAGCAGTCTTTACCATTATGGGTGTTTATCCTCACCACTTATATATGGATTTCCCTATGCCTGCTTGGGCAGTCATTGCTGGTCAAGTACTATCCTATTGTAGTGGATTACCTGTCATGATTGTGACCGGTTACGGTACTCTAATGATGGTTTACCGCTCTGGTATTCAATGGAGTACCCCAGCTAAGTTACTTGTGCTTTCCATTTTTGGATGGGCTGCTGGTGGTATCCCAGCTGTTGTTGATTCTATGATGGCCTTTAATTCAGTACTTCACAATACATTATGGGTACCTGGGCATTTCCATTTTTACTTACTCCTCGGTCTTTTACCTATGATTATCGGATTTAGTCTCTATCTCTTTACCACTCCAGAGGATGAAGCAAATCCACCACTAATTGAGAAACTTGCTCTATATACTTATGTTACTGGCGTACTTATGCTTGTATTAGTATTCTTAACGAGCGGAGCTCATGGTATTCCTCGCCGTTGGGCAGTACATATGGATCCTTGGGTACCTTATGCTCAATGGGGTGCTATAGCAGGGGTATTAGTAACGCTCGGTCTACTACTGTTTGCTGTTCGGGTATTTATTAAATTACCTAAAGCAACTGATCCAGCTTTAGGATATTCTAGACATTAATTGTAATTCGCCCCTAATTAAAAGTTAGGGGCGAACCCAGTTATGTATTTTCATATTACCTAGTTAGATAATTTATTGATAATAATTTCTAAAACTTAGTATTGTGAGGATCAGTAGTTATGAGAACCTTACTTTTAAGTGTATTGCTAGGGTTATCTGGGGTAGCGGTTTTATGGGTAGCAACAGACAAGGGTAGAGCATTTACAACAGACACTGCTCGAAAAGTAGAAGTTAGAGATCGTCCACGCAAGGTGCCTAATTTTCATTTAGAGGATGAAAATGAAAATCCTATGTTATCCGATGAGTGGCAGGGTCACTATACTGTAATAGATTTTATCTATACTTCTTGCACTGATGCTTGCTTAATATTAGGTAGTGGATTAAAAGATCTACAAACTAACTTCAAAGAATTACTTAGCCAAAATAAATTACATTTACTAAGTATTAGTTTTGATCCTGAACGAGATACTCCGCAGGTTCTTAGAAATCATCTCTCTCATTTTTGTGCAAATAGTAATTATTGGTCTGCGGCACGGCCTATTAGCACCAATGAAAATCAAGCTATTTTAGATTTTTTTAAAATTATTGTAATCCCTGACAAAAAAGGGGGGTTTACTCATTCTGCTGGCTACCAAATAATCAATCCTGATGGGCAGTTAGTCGCTATTTTTAGTGATGATGAATATAACCATTTACAGGATTATTTACATGAAATACTTACGAACGAAAGATTATGAAAGCTAAAATAACAAAATATAGTCTCTATATTTTATGGCTATCTTTAGCTTTGCCTCCACTACGTTACTTCTTAGAAAGTAGCATGACAATGCATATGTTGGTACAGTTGCCTGTATTAGCTATTATTGGTTGGAGGATAGTACCCACTCTCTCAAATAGAATTAAGGGGGCTATTAATTTATGGAATCGCTGGGGAATTAGCGGTACTGTATTAGTAGTTTTTACTATGTTTTATTGGATGCTGCCACGTTCTTTAGATACTGCTATTTCAGATCCATATTTTGAGCTTGTAAAATTTATTACTGTACCTTTATTCATTGGCACAGCACTTGGATTAAGTTGGTATCAACTCCCTCCTATTGCTCGGGGAGTACTTATGTTAGAGTTCTGGGCTACTTTTATGCGTCTAGGCTGGCTTTATGTAGTCCTTCCGAATCGCTTGTGTGCAAATTATTTACTTGGAGATCAGCAAATCTTAGGTCGTAGCCTACTTATGCTTGGTACTATTTGGGCAGTAAGCTGGTCATTCCAAATTTTATTTGGCGTACGTTGGGGTAAGCTAATTTCTAACATCATTAAATAAGTGATGTTAGAAATTAAAAAAAGTTTAGATAGTGTTAGCGGGTAATGCGCAACGAAGGCTGCATTCATTTTTAACAATATCAGCTAATGTATAACTATCTAGTACGGAAAAAAAAGAATTTCGTGCTTCATAAAGTACACCCTTGAGTTGGCAAAAAGCCGAAATAGGGCAAGTATTGTGCAAGTCGCTAAAACATTCAGCAAGATGAATTTCACCTTCAGTTTTACGTATTACGTCTCCTAAAATAATTTTTTCAGGAGAACGAGATAAACGCATACCGCCTCCTTTACCACGGGAAGTGCTAATATACCCGGAAAGAGCTAGATGGTGCACAATTTTCCCAAGGTGGTTACGAGAAATATGATAACTCTTTGCAATTTCGCTAATCGTTGCAAGTTGCTTATCATGGATGCAGAGATAAATTAAAACCCGTATAGAATAATCTGTATACTGTGTAAGTTGCATAGTTTTTCTCTTTTGATAAACAACACATAACATTTATTTAAAATAAATGTTAATTTTAGCTTAAATTAAAATAAAATACATAATCAAATCAATCCAATTACTTGTTTAGGAGAATATACTAACTATGAATAAAACAGAATTAGTTAATTTCGTTGCTTCAAAAGCAAATTTGTCTCAAAAAGAATCCCATCATGCAGTAGATTCTTTTCTACAAACTATTACTGAAACTCTAAAGAAAAAGGAAACGATCAGTCTAATTGGCTTTGGTTCTTTTACAGTACAAACTAGAGCAGCTCGTTCAGGAAGACACCCTAAAACTGGCGAAGAAATCACTATAAAAGCAGCAAATATTCCTACTTTTAAGGCGGGAAAAACTCTTAAAGAATCGGTGCAAAAGAAAAAGAAGTAATTTTATTAAAATTTTTGCCTTAGAAGATCAAATACGCTTGTTTAAATTTTAAAATTTAAAAACAAGCGTACTTGATCATATTTGTTATATGAGCAGCATAGTCATAGAGTTTCTCTATTACTTAAATTTTCAATAATTTAATAGCTATTGTTTTTTTAGATAAAAGTAATCATGACCTCATCTACCGTAATTACAGATGCTGATTATAAAATGCGAAACTGGTCAGATCCTAAGCCTGGATCTATCCGGCTAGGATCTGATACCCATAAAGAGATGTTCTGCTCTTTACTTTTAGAAACCCATAATCCCTATAAACCTGCAGTGATGGATTGGCCTAGGCTCTCCGATAAAGAATTAAAGCGAGTAGCTAGCCTTCCTATTTGGGATATTGCAATACAAACTGAAGGGCGAGCTTCGCTCCGGGTCGCTACCTATGCAAAAACAATCAACGATTTAACATTACGTGCTGCTTTAGATATGGATGCAGCTGAGGAAAAGCGTCATAAAGAAGTATTAAGTAGGCTTGCTAAGTTTTATAATGTTACCATAGCCTATGAACCCCATTATATGGTCCCTAAAAACCCAGAGTGGGCATGGATGGTAACGGGCTATAGTGAATGTATTGATAGTTTTTTTGCTTTTGGCTTATTTGAAAGTGCAAAACGATCCGGTTTTTTTCCGACAGCGTTGACGGATACTTTTGAGCCAGTTATTCAAGAAGAAGCACGTCATATCCTATTCTTTGTAAACTGGGTAGTTTGGTATAAACGTAATTTGAAAATATGGCAGAAACCTTGGTTTTTTACTCGGATTTTAGCAGTATGGGTATTTCTAATATGGGAACGAGTTGGTCTTGCTAAGGGATTAGATAAAAATAAAGAACTACGAGATGCTAATTTTGCAATTACTGGTGCAGAACAAATTGGTGTAGAAATTCAATTAGTTGATCTTCTTGAAATTTGTTTGTCCGAAAATGAGCGGCGTTTATCCGGCTATGATCAGCGTCTTGTTAGACCTACGATTGTCCCATTTTTTATAAGAATGATTTGTAGCACAATAGGTGTTATAAATAAGGTGAGACGTTAATACTAACTGTATTTTCAGAAAAAAATATTTTTTAGTAATCTGGTGCCGAGGAGAGGATTTGAACCTCCACAAGGTTTCCCTCACATGGACCTGAACCATGCGCGTCTACCAATTCCGCCACCTCGGCAGTTTTAAAAAGAAATGATTCTAAGGCAAACAAACTGTACTTACCTAAAGATGACTTGTCAATGGATAAATGGAAAAAAGAAGATCCTTATTTCACTCGTGAGTGCCAAAAGTATGGCCAGCCTATACCTAGTAGAGAATATATTATTGAGTGTTTAAAACACCAAAATAAACCGATTACTTCCCGAGATCTGATAAAAAACCTAGGATTAAAGGATAATAAGTCTCAGAAGGCCTTTTACCGACGCCTTAAAGCAATGGTTAGGGAAGGCCAAATTAGCCGTAATCATCACCGTGCTTATAGTATTGTATCTCAACCAAAGCTTATTTCTGGTCAAATTATCGGTCATCGAGATGGTTATGGTTTTTTAGCTCCCGATGAGGGGGGGGAAGATCTTTATCTCTCTATACAAGAGATGCGCTCTGTACTCCATGGAGATAGGGTGATTGCTCGTGTTATTGGTATAGATAAACGAGATCGAAAAGAGGGGAGTATTGTAGAGATTTTAAGACATGGTAATAAGCAAATTGTAGGGCGTTTTGTTATAGAACAAAAACAAGGCTTTTTAATCCCTAGTAATCATCGATTAAATCAAGATATTCTTATTCCTACAAAATTTCAAAAAGGTATTAAGCCTAATCAAATAGCAGTTGCTGAAATTACACAACAACCCACTAATAAAACACCTCCAATTGGAAAGATTGCTACAATATTAGGAGATTATAAAACCCCGAATATAGAAGTAGAAACTGCTATTTATAATTACGACTTGCCTCATTATTGGTCAAAAGAGCTATTAAAGGAGGTAAAAAAATTTAAACCTAATATTTCTAAAATAGAAATCGAAAAGCGGGTAGATTTACGAACATTACCCTTAGTCACTATTGATGGAGAAGATGCTCAAGATTTCGATGATGCAGTTTATGCATCACAAGAAGGAAAGAATTGGCGATTGTGGGTAGCTATTGCAGATGTAAGCCAGTATGTGCCTATACATTCTGCGATAGATGATGAAGCAAAAGAGCGAGGTAACTCAGTATATTTTCCAAACCAAGTTATCCCCATGTTACCGGAAGTTCTTTCCAACAATTTATGTTCTCTTAAGCCTCAAGAAGATCGATTAGCACTTGTTTGTGAACTGGAAATTGGTCCACGTGGGGGTTTACATAATTTTAACTTTTATCCTGGAATAGTTAAATCAGCTGCTCGTCTTACCTATCAGCAAGTTGCTGAAATGCTACTAAAAAATAATCTAGAGCTTAAAAAAACTTATCATTCTCTATTACCCCATCTGGAAAAAATGTACGCACTCTATCAAGTGTTGCATAAAGCAAGAGTTCGCCGAGGTACAATTGATTTTGAAATAGAGGAAAGTCAAATTATTTTTGATAAGTATCAAAAGATAAAAAATATTCAACTCAGAGTACGCACTCCTATTCATCGACTCATTGAAGAGTTTATGATTTTAGCAAATATTGCTGCTGCGCATTTTTTAAAGCAAAATAAAATCCCCAGTCTTTTTCGTACCCACGAGCATCCTGCAGAGGAAAAACTACTTGATTTACGAAAATTTTTAGGAAAATTGGGGGTAGAACTACTAGGGGGTAATAATCCACAGAGTAAGGATTTTTCTCAGTTGTTACATTCAATTCAAGAACGACCAGATTTTCATTTAATTCAAACTGCTATATTACGTAGCTTGAAACAGGCAGTCTATACATCAACGGATAGTACCCACTTCGGGCTAGCACTTAAAGAGTATACCCATTTTACTTCGCCTATCCGGCGCTACTCAGATTTATTAGTGCATCGGGGTATCCATCATATCTTAGAAAAAAGAGCTCTACAAACATTTCCCTATAATAAAGAAAATACGCTAGATTTAGGTGCTCATTGTTCTATGACAGAGCGACGTGCAGATGAGGCAACTCGAGATGCGATAAATTGGCTCAAGTGTGAATATATGGTAAATAAAGTAGGCGAAACCTTTAATGGTCTAATTACTGGGGTAACTGGGTTTGGGTTATTTGTTGAACTTTGTGATATTTATATAGAAGGATTGATTCATATCAGTGCTTTGGATAAAGATTATTTTCATTTTGATTCTGCTAATTACCAGCTTGTAGGAGAACGAACCCACAAAACTTATCAGCTAGGCGATAAATTATTAGTTAATGTAGCACATGTGAATATGGATGAGCGAAAAATAGATTTGCTACTCACTTAAATAATAATTACTAACTTTTATTTAAAATACCTACACTCTGACCTATTAGTACATGTGTATTTGGAGATAAATGAGATAGCCACTTCATAGATTTAGTAGGAAAAATTAGGATTACCGTAGATCCCATATTAAAACGACCCATTTCTTGACCTTTACTTAACTTAGGTATCTTGTTTTCTTCTGTGTAACCCCAATGGCGGGTATGACCTTGATAGGGTGGTGTGATTTGACCAGCCCACACTGTTTCAATACTCCCAACAAAAATAGCACCTACAAGAATCATAATCATAGGACCTATTTCAGTATTAAATATATTAATTACTCGTTCATTATGGGAAAAAAGATGAGGTACGCCATTGACTGTTTTAGGGCTAACAGAAAATAAACGACCTGGAATATAAATCATTTCTTCTAAATGTCCATCTAATGGCATATGGACCCGGTGATAATCTCTGGGGTGGAGATAAAAAGTAGCAAAAGATCCTTGGTAAAAAGAATCTAAACTAATTTGAGGATGACCAAGTAAATCAGTAAGTTGATAATGCCAGCCCTTCGCTTGAATTAGTTTTCCACGATTTAATGTGCCGATTTGACTAATATGGCCATCTACTGGACAGGCAATTTCTCCATGTTTAGCAATAGGGCGTACACTCTCTCGTAATGCACGGCTAAAGAAAGTATTAAAATTAGGATACTCTTTAGCATAAGGGATTTTTGCCTCATCCATATTTACCCTGAAAATGATCCTAAATAAGTGAATTTCTAACTGGGTAAGCCAACGAATTTTATGTCGCGTAAAGTGATATATTAGTAGAGATAAAATATGCTGAGGTAATAAGTATTGATATAAACTCAATAACCAGTCTCGAAGCCGATGTGAGGCATTATTAGCCATAAATTAGATGTTTTTGTCCTTTTTCTTTTTTAAAGATAACATAGGTTGTCTTTGACTATAATAGTTTGATCTATTCTACCCCATTATCTAGGAATTAAATGCTAGGTAGTAGCCACCATGTGTTTTTTAAAATTATCTATATTTAGGTAATCACTAAATCATATATTTTTATGGAACAATCATCCGCTGTAATTTCTAGATCTAATATAGAAAATTTAGATGAAGAGTTGAGCCAATATTTAATTGATCAAGGAAAGTTACGTCCTACTGAATCTCAACATGCAAAACGACTTGCAGTAGATGAAGGGATACGGTTTTCAACTATGCTTGCTCGATTAGGTTTAGTTTCTGAACGAGATGTCGCTGAAGCTTTTTCTGCTCTACTTTCTTTACCTTTATGGACAGCAGCCGATGATTCCTATGAAGAACCAGAGAAACAAATATCCCTTAAATTTCTCAAAGAATCTAGAGCAATTCCTATACTAGAGGAAAATAAGTCTATCACATTGGCTATGGCTGATCCTGGAGATATTTATGTACAAAATGCCATCGCATTAGCTTATGGTAAATCCGTAAAATTACAAATTGCATTACCTTCTGAACTAGACGCATTTTTTGAACGTCAAGCAGGGAGTAGTAAATCTGCCATGGGTCAAATTGTTGAGCACCTAGGTGCAGATGATGATTCTGAAACAGATGTACAGCATTTAAAAGACATGGCAAGTGAAGCACCCGTTGTTCGTTTAGTTAATTTGCTTATTCAACGGGCTATAGAATCTAGAGCTTCTGATATTCATATTGAGCCCTTTGAGAATAATCTACGGGTACGTTATCGAGTAGATGGGGTATTACAGGACGTAGAAGCACCTCCAGCTCGTTCTAGAGCAGCAGTGATTTCCCGCTTTAAAATTATGGCAAAATTGAATATCGCAGAAAGACGCTTGCCGCAAGATGGTCGTATTCAAATTAGAATCCAAGGGCGAGAATTAGATTTACGTGTCTCTACCGTACCTACCTTATACGGGGAAAGTGTAGTACTTCGTTTATTAGATAAAGGTAATATAGTTTTAGATTTTACTGCACTAGGCTTTGAGGGGGATACACTTACTCGGTTTTTACAAGTATTAGAACTTCCTCATGGAATCATTGTTGTAACCGGTCCTACGGGAAGTGGTAAGAGTACTACGCTTTATACCGCATTGAATAAACTAAATACACCAGATCGTAAAATTATAACTGTAGAAGATCCCGTAGAGTATCAACTAGAGGGAATCAATCAAATACAAGTTAAAGCTCAAATTGGATTAACCTTTTCAGGTGCCCTACGATCTATCGTACGCCAAGATCCAGATGTCATTATGATTGGAGAAATGCGAGATCGGGAGACCGCAAGTATTGCAGTACAATCCTCATTAACAGGACACTTAGTGCTTTCCACCCTTCATACTAATGATGCGGCTGGAGGGATCACTCGACTCCTAGATATGGGGATTGAAGATTACTTACTTACTTCTACCGTAAGTGGTATTTTAGCCCAACGGTTAGTACGTACTTTATGTAAGCATTGTGCTGAACCTTATGAGGCTTTACCTGAACTTATAGAAGAAATGAAACTCTATCGTTTTAGTAATGAAAATCAGATTGTACTTTATCGCCCGGTAGGCTGTGAGCACTGTGGAGGGATTGGTTATCATGGGCGAGCAGCAATTATGGAATTTCTAGTGATGAGCGATCCTATTCGTCGATTAGTACTTCAACATGCAGATTCTGGAAGTATTCAAGACCAAGCCCAAAAAGAAGGGATGCGAATCATGTATGAAGATGGGCTAAGCAAAGCACTTTCTGGGTTTACAACTTTAGAGGAAGTAATTCGGGTAAGCCAGGATAACTAAGCACATGCCCATTTTTCACTATAAAGCAACAACTCTATCTGGAGAAATTATAGAAGGGGATCATCGTGCTGATGGGGAAGAAGGTGTTATTGAATGGCTTCATGGTCAAAGCTATATTCCCATTAGAATTGAGGAATCAGGATCAGGGAGAGTACGTCGAACAAAACAAACGAATGGAATTAGCTTATTTAATAGTAAAAAAAAGGTTAATCAAAATGAAATTGGCATAATTACAAGGGAATTGGCTACTTTATTACGGGCTGGATTACCTTTAGATCGGGCGTTTAGCATTTTAATAGAAATTACCGATGAGGGACCGGTAAAGGAGTTATTAGCTCATGTACAGAATAAAGTACGAGGTGGTGCTTCTCTTGCAGAAGCTATGGAAGCTCAAGAGGGAGATTTCTCTTCCCTGTATATCAGTATGGTAAGAGCGGGGGAAGCAGGTGGAGCAGTAGATATTATTTTAGGGCGATTGGCCGATTTCATGGAGCGTGCAAAAGCCTTAAAGAACTTAATTACCTCTGCATTAATTTATCCCATAATTCTAGTAGGTGTTGCGGGGCTTTCTGTGATTATCTTACTGGCTTTTGTTGTACCTCAATTTCAGCAATTATTTGATAGTGCGGGTAAAGCACTGCCACTAGCAACTCAAATTGTCATTGCTGCAGGTGAATTACTACAAAATTATTGGTGGGCATTACTGTTAGGTTTTGTAGGAATAGTTTTATTAGCACGTTATCAATTACAAATCCCAGAATGTCGTTATCAGTGGGATGGATGGCTATTACGATTGCCTTTAGTGGGAGATTTAGTTGCTAAATTAGAAATGGCTCGACTATCTAGAACTCTAAGTACTTTGTTATTAAATGGCGTTCCATTACTTTCTGCATTAGAAATTGTTAAAGATACTTTAGGAAATTTAGTATTAGCCGAAGCACTTGGAGAAGTAGCGAATTCTTTACGCCAAGGGAATAGGATGGCCGATCCCTTATTAGAAACTGGTTTATTTCCAAGAATGGCAGTACAAATGATTAAAGTTGGAGAAGAAACAGGGCAGCTAGAAGACATGCTGGGACAAGTGGCAGAAACTTATGATGGAGAAGTAGAAACTACTGTAAAGCGATTGCTTGCTCTACTAGAACCTATTTTAATTCTTACTTTAGGCGTAGTAATTGCAGGCATTATTATGTCTATTTTAGTTGCTATTTTAAGTGTAAATGATCTAGCGTTTTAATTTAGAGGAATAATGATGAAACTGAAAAAATTCAGTAGATTATCCCATGTAAATAAGGGATTTACTTTAATTGAATTATTAGTCGTATTGGTAATTTTAGGACTACTCGCAGGGTTGGTAGGTCCTCAAGTTATGAAATACTTAGGTGGAGCAAAATCGGATTCAACTCGGCTTCAAATTGAAAATATCGCCTCTGTTCTTGATCTCTATCGTTTAGATGTGGGGCATTATCCGAGTACATCTGAAGGGCTTCAAGCACTGATAGAAGCACCTGCTGGTGCTAAGAATTGGGATGGCCCCTATTTAAAGAAAAAACAAGTACCTAAAGACTCATGGGGTAATGATTATCACTATCGTTCTCCTGGAGAGCACGGTCCCTTTGATGTTTACTCTTTAGGTGCTGATGGGGTTGAAGGCGGGGAAGGGGAAAATCAAGATGTTGCCAGCTGGGAGTAGTATCTCTGTATATTTTTAGTCTAGCTCGTTATTAGTAACTATTTGTCAACTAAAAAAAAGAGTTTAAATCTATTTGATTACTAAAAACCAAATAGGATTTACTTTAGTTGAACTATTGGTTGTATTAACCCTTGCTGGGATCATGATATCTTTAGTCCCTCCTATGTTAGAGGGTAAAATAGCGGGTACTGAAATAAGAGGGGCAGCACGAAGGCTAGCGGCTGGGTTAAAATATACCCGTAGCTACGCAATCACTTATCATAAGGAAGCTGCCCTTACTTTGGATCTAGAAAGTCGTAGCTTTACGATTACAGATAGGGAGCGTAAATATTCTCTTCCTAAAAATATAGAAATTGATTTAGTTACCGCACGCTCTCAAGTAGATTCAGATAGATCGGGTAAAATTAAGTTTTTCCCAGATGGGACTTCTACTGGAGGACGAGTTACCCTTGAACGGGGAACAAGTAAATATCAAGTAGATATTAATTGGCTTACAGGTCAAATTAAAATTCTTGATTAAAGAAGAAAAAGGATTCTCTTTATTGGAAGTACTCGTTGCATTTGCAATTTTAAGTATTTCCTTAGGTGTCCTGCTGCAAATATTTTCAACGGGAATGAACGCAAGTCAGCTCTCGGAAGAATATACCTATGCTACTTCACTTGCCGAATCTAAATTAGCTACTATCGGTATAGAAACTCCTTATTTAGAAGGGGTTAATGGGGGGGAATTTGATGAGAAGTATCATTGGCGTACAACTATTACGCTTTATGAGCAGATCGATCCAACCCAGGGGTTAAACGGAGGATTTAATAACCAAGCTAGCTCAATCCCTGTATTATATAAAGTAAAAGTTGAAGTATTTTGGGAATCTACTTATAAAAAACGAACAGTTACTTTAAATACATTTAGATTAGGGTTAATGTAAGTAAAATTCATTATTTAAGATTAAAAGAATGAAAGACTGGGTATATTTAGGAATTGCTATTCTTAGTGAAGTCGTTGCTACCACGGCTCTTAAGGAGAGCAATGGTTTTTCTAAACCCTTCTTTACAAGTATAGTGATTATTGGTTATTTAAATGCTTTTTACTGTTTCTCCCTTACACTTCGTACGATACCGCTAGGTATTGCTTATGCTATATGGGCAGGAGCTGGTGTTGTTTTAGTAGCCATATCTGCTTGGGTGATTTATGGGCAGAAATTAGATTTAGCTGCTACTGTTGGCATGGGATTTATTACACTAGGTATTTTGGTGATGAATATTTTTTCAAAACCTATAGCACATTAAATTGTATTTAAGCTAGAATTTGCTATTGAATATATTTCATCCTTTACTAGATTAAAATCACCTATTATTTTGATAGATCAATTTTTTGATTAAAAAATGAAAAAATTTATTTTCACCTTTATTACCGTTAGTATTGCAGGCCTCTTAGCAGGTTGTCCTCAAATAGATAGTTATAAACATATGGCCTTTGGCATGGACGATGAGCTTCCTCCTAGAACCGAGGAAGCCGCAAGGGCACAGTTTAAAGATTCTAATTTAATTTATAATAAAACTACAGAAGCCGATGTGCGAAAGTTATTAGGTACCCCAGATAAAATAGAGGAAGAGGGAAAATATACAGTATACCAGTATACTAAAGATGTTCCCGTAGAGGGGCACTGGAGTAATGACCAAGGTACTACTTATGTAGTTACGTATGAATTTGATAAAGAGGGAAAATTGGTAGATAAAGAATATGCTATTCGACCCATGGGGGTATATGATCCTCCTCATCCATAATCGCTCGCTTTGTTAAATTTTTAATTTTTATCTACTTGGATAGCTTGTATTATATCTTGTAGGGTAAAAGGCCAATTTAGCGCGGCTTGTGTTTTAGTACTAAAGAGTACTGGTATTTTTGTTCCATAACAATCCATTAGCTGAGCACTATCTCCAATTTCTATCTCTTTCACAATTAGATAAGGTATTTGAGCAATAAGTGCCCGTGCCTTATCGCATAAATGGCAACCAGCAGTATGGTATAGGATAAATTCTGTAGGGATTTCCATAGTTTATGGTCTAGCTTAAAAAATAGATACTAACATAATAATGATCAGCTTCCATGACTTGGTTTGATTTTCCTAATTTCCCCAATAAAGCAAAAGAGCAACAAGAGCGACTTTCTGCTCAAGTGATTAGGGAGGATTGTTTTAAAGAGATAAAAATCGTTGCAGGAGTGGATGTAGGGTTTGAAGAACAAGGTAAAATTACCCGAGCAGCTGCGGTAACCCTATCTCTTAGTAATTTAAAGGTAATAGAAGAGGTAGTTATACGACAACCGACCCAATTGCCTTACATACCGGGGTTTTTGTCTTTCCGTGAATGCCCTGCCATATTAACTGCCTTAACAAAGTTAAATAAAGCACCAGATTTAATTCTCTGTGACGGTCATGGAATCGCTCACCCGAGGAGATTTGGTAATGCTTGTCATGTAGGTGTGGAAACAAATATCCCTAGTATTGGTGTAGGTAAATCCCGCTTAATTGGAAAATATGATCCAATTCCAGATACAGTAGGTAGTTGGGTGTCTTTAATAGATAAAAACGAAACTATTGGTGTAGTATTGCGTACTAAAGCAGGAGTACGACCTATTTTCATCTCTATAGGACATAAAATTAGTTTGCAAACTGCGATTAAATATTCTCTCGCTTGTGTTATCCGGTATCGATTACCTGAACCTACTCGTTTGGCTGATAAACTAGCAAGCAACAGAAAATAGTAAGTAATTATTACTTTTTTAGCCGCTTATGAATAAAAAATATAAAAACTCTCATAGAGAAAATAGCCACCAAGAAAATTTTGCCTACGGATTACATTCGGTGTGTAGCGTACTTACAGAAGAGAGTACAGAAATTATCTCGCTCTGGATTAATCAGAATCGAGAAGATCAGCAGATTGAAAAAATTAAGATCCTTGCATATACTCGAGGGGTTACTCCTTTTTTTGTTACTCAGAAAAATCTTGATGATCTTAGTTTAGGTGCGAATCATCAAGGAGTTGCCGTTCAATTTTTAACCCAGCTACCTACTACTGAAGATCAATTGTTTACCCTATTGAAAGGTTTAACTGATTCTCCTTTCTTACTTATTTTAGATAGTATTCAGGATCCCCATAATCTAGGTGCTTGTCTACGTACTGCAGAGGCAGCAGGTGTCCATGGCGTCATTGTTCCTAAAGATCAAGCAGTATCGATAACATCTACAGTACGTAAAGTAGCAAGTGGTGCAGCAGAGCGAGTCCCTTTTATTACCGTTACTAACTTAACTAGAACTATAAATAAGCTAAAAGATCAGGGAGTGTGGGTGGTTGGTGCAGTAGTTAGCGAAGGAACATCGCTCTACCAAATGGAATTAAAAGGTTCTATTGCTGTGGTATTAGGCGCTGAAGGTAAAGGATTAAGAAGGTTAGTGCAAACACATTGTGATTACTTAGCATCTATCCCTATGTGTGGTGCAATTGGTAGCCTGAATGTTTCCGTAGCTACTGGTGTTTTTCTTTTCGAGATTCAACGCCAACGAGGATATTTAAATTGATTAGGCTTAAATCTAGGGATTTTTTGTGATTTGTCGGTAGCTATCGTATAATTCCCATCTCTATATAGAATATAGATAATTATCATTTATCTCCTTGCTGCCTTACTTAAAGAAGGTAGCTTTTATAAACCGTAAGGGGTCATGTATGAGACATTATGAAATTGTATTTTTAACCCATCCAGATCAGAGTGCTCAAGTGCCTACTATGCTTGATCGATATCGTCAAATAATTGAAAAAGATGGTGGATCTATACATCGATTAGAAGATTGGGGTCGACGCCAGCTCGCCTATCCAATTCAAAAAGTTTACAAAGCACACTACGTATTAATGAATATCGAATGCACTTCAGAGGCACTTGAAGAATTAAATAATGCTTTTCGATTTAATGATGCCATACTAAGGAATATAGCGATCCGTAGAGACGAGGCAATTACAGAATCTTCATTTTTAGTTAAGGGCGAAGAGGCTGGGCACCACCATGATTCTCACTCAAATTATTCTAGGCATAATCGCTTTGAATCAGAAGATGAGGATGAGGATAGTAATACCTAGTAATTAGACACTAATGAGCACCTGGTCGGTGTTAAAATTTTAATTGTTAACTATTATATTGCAATAGGTTATAGAAGATAGATTATGGCACACTATTTTAGACGTAAAAGGTTTTGTCGTTTCACAGCCGAAGGAGTTAAGGAAATTGATTATAAAGATCTAGCAACTCTTAGAGACTACATTACTGAAACAGGTAGAATTATACCTAGTAGAATTGTAGGGACTAAAACAAAATACCAACGACAACTATCTAAAGCGATAAAGCGTGCACGCTATTTAGCGCTGCTCCCTTACTGTGATCACCATTAATTAGTTTGATCTTTAAATATTCATCAATATGTAGGAAAAGATAATGGAAATCATATTACTGGAGCAAGTATTAAATTTAGGGACCCTTGGGAATACAGTATCTGTAAAACCAGGCTATGCAAGGAATTATTTAATTCCTAATGGTAAAGCAGTTCCTGCTACAAAGGCAAATGAGGCTTATTTTGAATCTCGTAGATCAGAATTAGAAAAAGCTGAGACTGAACTTGCTATGGCAGCAGAAAAACGCAAACAAGCAATAGAATCCTTAGGATCGGTTACAATTTCTGCTAATGCAGGTGCTGAAGGTAAGCTATTTGGCTCAATTGGTGCTACAGATATCGCTACTACCTTGAATAAAGCAGGGGTTGAGGTACATAAGAAAGAGATTAGGCTACATAATGGACCATTACGGCAAGTAGGTGATTATAATCTAGAAATTTATTTACATTTAGATATATCAGCATCGATTAAAGTAGTTATTATTGCCGAA
Source organism: Candidatus Nitrosacidococcus sp. I8 (assembly GCF_945836005.1). Taxonomy (NCBI): domain Bacteria; kingdom Pseudomonadati; phylum Pseudomonadota; class Gammaproteobacteria; order Chromatiales; family Chromatiaceae; genus Candidatus Nitrosacidicoccus; species Candidatus Nitrosacidicoccus urinae. The sequence continues at coordinate 142,342 of NZ_OX241534.1, forward strand.
GCTTAGAAAATCAGCATAGGTATATTTAATTTTATTTTAAAAATATCCTATATCCTCTATAGGGTATTTATATGGGAGAAATAAGTAGGTTTATTTATCAAGAACAAGAAGATAAGAATCTTAATTCTCTAAAAATTCCTCCTCATTCTGTAGAAGCAGAACAATCCGTATTAGGTGGATTATTATTAGATAATCAGGCTTGGGATCATATTGGTGATATCCTCGAGCCTGACGATTTTTATAAATCTGAGCATATTATTTTATTTGATGGGATTAATAGGTTAATCGAAGCCTCCCAGCCTTGTGATGCAATTACTCTTTCGGAATACCTGCGTGATCAGCAAGCTTTAGAAAAAGTAGGAGGGCTTCCTTATATTGTAGCCTTAGTACAAAATACCCCTACCGCTGCTAATATTAAAGCCTATGCAGATGTAGTACGGGAGCGCTCTGTTCTACGCCAAATTATTCATATTGGTACAGAGGTAGCACAGAGTGGTTATTTTCCTGAAGGTCGAGGAAGTAAGGAATTGCTTGATGAGGCAGAGAAAAAAATCTTTGCCATAGCAGAGCAAGGTAATCGAGTTAGGCAAAATTTTTTTGATATAAAAACATTATTAACAAAAGCAGTTGACCGGATTGCCTATTTACATGAACAAGACAATCCCATTATTGGTATTCCTTCAGGTTTTGTTGATTTTGATGCACTTACCTCTGGATTTGGGAAAGGAGATTTAGTTATTATTGCGGGTAGACCTTCTATGGGGAAAACTAGTTTTGCAATGAATATTGCAGAATATGCCGCAGTAAAACGGCACTTATCTACTGCCATATTTAGCATGGAAATGCCTGCAGATCAGCTAGTGATGCGCATGATGTCTTCTATAGGGCGTATCGATCAGGGACGGGTTAGAACAGGACGCTTAAGGGATGAAGATTGGCCTAAACTCACAATAGCTATTAAATCTTTAAATGAGGCTCCCATTTTTATTGATGATACTCCAGCACTTTCTCCTTCAGAATTACGGGCCCGCATTCGTAGACTAGTTAGAGAGCAGGAAAATTTAGGGCTTATTCTGATTGATTATTTACAACTCATGCAAGTACCGGGTAGTAAAGAAAATAGAGCTACAGAGATTTCAGAAATCTCTCGAAATTTAAAAACCATTGCTAAAGAATTTAATGTACCTGTTCTAGCTTTATCTCAGCTCAATCGCAGCTTAGAAGGAAGACCTAGTAAAAAACCTGTTATGTCCGATCTTCGGGAATCTGGAGCTATTGAGCAAGATGCAGATTTAATTATTTTTATTTATCGAGATGAAGTCTATAACGAAGATAGTCCAGAGAAAGGCACGGCTGAAATTATTATAGGTAAACAGCGTAATGGTCCTATTGGCACAGTGCGCTTAACTTTTAGGGGAGAATACACTCGATTTGAAAATTACACTCAAAATCCTTATGAGTAAAAATTACATATAGTTAGTAAATAAGTGAATTAAATTTCCTCTTGGATTACCCTCAAGCACTTATTAACACAGCTGCTCTACAGTATAATTTAGATATAGTACGCAAAAAAGCACCTCGTAGTAAGGTCATAGGAATTATTAAAGCAGATGGTTATGGTCATGGTGTCGTAGAAGTAGCAAAATTACTAATTAGAGGTGTAGATTCTTTTGGGGTTGCTAGATTAGAAGAAGGGATTAGGCTACGGCAAAATAGAATACATTGCCCTATTATCTTACTTAGTGGAGTTTCAAACAAAGCAGATTTAGAACACGCTTCTACTCATCATTTGAGTCTTGTAATCCATCATATCTCTCAGTTAAATCTATTGCAGCAAGTAATACTCCCTAATCCAATTTCCGTATGGGTTAAAGTGGATACTGGTATGCACCGCTTGGGATTTCCTCCTAGGCAGATCTATGAAGCTATTACGATTATTCGTAATTGTTCATCAGTTTCATCTATTATTGGTCTGATGAGTCATTTTGCTAATGCGGATAGATCTAGTGATTCGTTTACCCAAGCCCAATTAGAAATTTTTAATCATTTAGAAATTAACCTTCCTTGTAGTTTTGCAAATTCAGCAGCAATTATAGCTTATCCTCAATCTCAATTAGATTGGGTACGTCCAGGATTAATGCTTTATGGTATCTCTCCTTTTAAGGATCGTACAGGATCAGAACTAGGGCTTAAACCTATCATGACCTTAAAGAGCCAATTAATCGCTATTCAACATCTATATACTGGAGACAAAGTAGGCTACGGTTCTACTTGGATTTGTCCAGAATCTATGCCTGTAGGCGTAGTTGCACTAGGTTATGGAGATGGTTATCCGCGCCATATAGAAAATGAAACCCCTATACTAGTGAATGGAGCCCCTGTTCCTATTATTGGGCGAGTCTCCATGGATATGATTACCGTAGATTTACGTACTCAACTCAATGCTCAGGTAGGAGATCCCGTAATCGCTTGGGGAGAAGACTTACCTGTAGAGAGAGTTGCTCACTGCGCAAGTACAATTCCGTATGAACTTGTATGCCAAGTTACTCCAAGAGTACCTAGAATTTTAGTTTAATACCATGGCTAAAAAAAATATGGCTTATCAGTGCCATCAATGTGGTAGTGAAACTACTCGCTGGGTAGGGCAATGTCCCGGATGTGGCTCTTGGAATACCTTAGAGGAGCTATCAAAGCTCCCTCCAGTAACACGGCAAGAGCGTTATACCAATTATTCAGGTACTTTGAGTACTGTTCAACCGTTAGCAGAAGTACAGAGCAATACGGAGTTCAGACTACCTTCAGGTCTTTCTGAATTAGATCGGGTACTTGGAGGTGGGTTAGTAGCAGGTTCTGTAGTATTAATAGGAGGCAATCCTGGCATAGGTAAATCTACCTTACTTTTACAAGCACTTGCCGCTATAGGGATTACCCAGCAAGGTCGAGTACTTTATCTTACGGGAGAAGAATCTCTTGCTCAAATTTATCTAAGAGCGCAACGATTAAACCTAGCTAAAGCCCCAGTACGGCTTCTTGCTGATACCCTAATTGAACGATCTCTTGCGGTAGCTGAAAAAGAACAGCCTTTGGTAATGGTAGTAGACTCTATTCAAACTCTGTATTCGGAGCAATTTCAGTCTGCACCTGGTACCGTAACTCAAGTACGAGAGAGTGCCGGTCAACTACTTCGTTATGCAAAACAGAATGGAGTTGCCGTCATTTTAGTGGGTCATGTAACTAAAGATGGAGCTTTAGCAGGTCCTCGAATATTAGAGCATATGGTGGATACAGTGCTTTATTTTGAAGGAGATGATGGCGAACGACTTCGAGTCCTCCGTGCTGTCAAAAACCGCTTTGGAGCAGTCAATGAACTAGGAGTTTTTTCTATGACCGAGCAAGGATTGCGAGAAGTAAATAATCCTTCTGCTATTTTTCTCGCTCGAGGTAAAGAGTCAGTACCAGGTAGCGCAGTTACTGTGATTCGAGAGGGAAGCCGCCCCTTGTTAGTAGAAGTACAAGCTTTGGTGGATGATAGCCACCTAGCTAGTCCAAGGCGAGTTACGGTGGGTTTAGAACCTAATCGTTTAGCCATGCTCCTTGCTATTATTCACCGTCATGGTGCCATGATGCCTAGCGCTCAAGATGTTTTTATTAACGTGGTGGGTGGTGTGCGAGTGAATGAAACTGGAGCAGATTTAGCTATCCTCGCTGCTATTGTTTCTAGCTTGAGAGATAATCCTTTGCCACAAGATTTAATTTTATTTGGGGAGGTAGGACTTACAGGGGAAATCCGCCCTGTGCCTGGGGGGGAAGAGCGTTTAGCCGCTGCTATTAAACACGGGTTTAAACAAGCAATCTTACCTAAAGCTAACCTCCCTAAACATATCCCTAAAGAAGCCCGTATTACTCCGGTAAGCCGTATTAGTGAAGTATTAGAAACGTTGAAGAGTTAATTTAGTACAATCTTCATTTTTTATATCTTTTCAAAAAATTTTTATCTACCTATCAACTATAATAAAACCAATATGTTTTTTAATAGAAATTGTACATAGCATGCTCTGGGTAAAAGCGTTTCATATTATTTTCGTAGTAGCTTGGTTTGCTGGATTATTTTATTTGCCTCGCTTATTTGTTTACCATGCTCAATGTGAAGATGAGTTGGGGCAAGAGCGGTTTAAAGTGATGGAGCGTAAACTATACCGAGGAATCATGACTCCTAGCGGGGTGTTAGCTATTGTATTTGGGTTATGGCTTATTTATCTTACCCCAACGTGGCTAACTGCAGGATGGCTCCACGCTAAACTTGCTTTAGTGTTAGTTTTAATAAACTATCACTGGTATTGTGGAAAATTATTAGTTACTTTTCGTGAGAATCGAAATCGATATAGCCATATTTTTTATCGCTGGTTTAATGAATTTCCCGTACTTATTTTAATTGGGGTAGTGGTTTTAGTGGCTGTGAAGCCATTTTAAAAAATAATATGGAAGTTCAATTAATAGAAATTGCTCAATTTTTAGGCTGTGAAATCCTAGGGGATAAAACTGCAGTTATTTCTGGGGTAGCCTCATTAGATAAAGCACAAAGTGGGGATTTAAGCTTTTATACTCATCACCGGTATGCTAATCAGATAAAACAATCAAAAGCGACTGCCTTTATTATCAGCTCTAAAAATAAAGATCAGTTTATTAACTGCACTGTAATTTTTTCTCCTAACCCGTACCGAGATTTTGCAAGGGTTATCAATAAATGGTTCAACACCTTTATTTTTCCTGATCCTAATATTCACCCAACTGCAATTATTGGTAATAATGTAGAGGTTGCAGAAAACTGCAGTATTGGGGCTTATTGCGTTATTGAAGATAATGTTAAGATTGGTACAAATACTATATTGTTCCCATTTTGCTATGTAGGTAAAAATACAACTCTTGGGGATCTCTGTATTCTTCATCCTCGGGTCACTTTACTTGAACGAGTCATTGTTGGAAACCGAGTCATTTTTCATCCTGGGTCAGTGATTGGTGGTGATGGATTTGGATTTGCGCCTGACCCACCGCAAGGTTATTTTAAGGTACCTCAAATAGGTTGGGTTGAAATTGCTGATGATGTAGAGATTCAATGTAATACTACCATTGATCGAGGAATGTTAGGAGCAACAAGGATTGGTCTAGGAAGCAAAATTGATAATCTTGTTCAAATTGCTCATAACGTAGAAATTGGTGAGCATAGTGTTATTGTAAGCCAAGTGGGTATTTCTGGTAGTAGTAAAGTTGGAAATTGGGTAACTTTAGCAGGGCAAGTAGGTTTAGTGGGTCATATTAAAATAGGGGATGGTGCCATAGTCACTGCTCAATCAGGTGTTGCTAAGAGTATTCCGCCCAATATGGTGGTAACAGGTAGTCCTGCTCAACCTATTGCAAAAAACCGCCGAGCTTTAGCGGAAATGAATCGTATCTCGGTATTAAAGAAAAAAATTGCTGAACTAGAAACTCGGCTCAATAAGCTTGAAAAAGCTAATAAATAGCTATAAATCACTATTTTTATTTATCTTTACTTCTGCTTCTAATTCTCGCAAGCGAGCATCAATTTTAGAGTGTTCATGAAAATCATTTCCTATAGATTTACTCGCTAATTTTAACTGGCTGATTGCCATACCAATCTGACCATAGTCGTAATAATATTCAGCCATCCAGCGATGGGATTCGGCTTGATTACCTATATTTTCTTCGGCTCTAGCCAGTAATAAATAAGTCCAACCATTCTTTTGACCTAATTCCATCTGTGCCCTAAGCAAATCCCTAGCAATATGAGGTTGATTATTTCTAAGCAGTGCTTGAGTATAATTAATCACTATCGTGTAATCACTTGGATATAAATCTAGTGCTTTCTTATAAATATCAAATGCTGTTTTAAGCTGACCTATTGACTCCTCTATTTCCGCAAAGGCGAGTTGATAGGTAAGATTATCTTTATCCCGTTCTAGTAAAGCTAAAATTTGTCTTTTCGCCTCATTTCTATTTCCAGCATTATCCAACGCTAAAGCATATCCATATTGAGTAGCTTCTTTATTTAAATAGTGCCCTGTTTTTAATGATTGATTAAAATATTTAACCGTTTCGCTATCATCTTCACTAGAGAGTACTTGAAGCCTTGCACGCATTAAATAAAATTTAAGATCATTTTCATTTTTCACTAAAAGCTGGCGAGTATTATTTGTAACTAACTTTTCAGCTCTGCCGACAGCATCAGCAATTCGGTTTCTTGTCACTGGGTGACTACTTAGAATTTCTGGAGGTTCAAGCCCATAATATCTACTTGCTTGTTGTAATCGTTCAAAAAAAGAAGGCATCGCAAAGGGATCATAGCCGGATTTACTGAGGGTTTGCATTCCTATTCGATCCGCCTCTTTCTCATTAGCTCGAGTGGTATTAATCTGAGATTGGGTAGATCCTGCTTGGGCAGCAATTAATCCAGCCATAGCGGCATCAGGATTTCCACTGGCAGCTCCTGCTATAATAGCCGCTAATATAGCAGCAGTCATAGGTAGACTTAAGCGACTGCTGTGTTCAAAGGATCGAGCTAAATGATGTTGAGTAATATGGGCAATTTCGTGTGCCATCACTGCAGCCAATTCTCCTTCAGTTTGAGTATTTAAAATCAGCTCGGAATGAATTCCAATATAGCCACCAGGGGCTGCAAAAGCATTAATAGTAGGATTTTTAATAATGAAAAAGGTGAAATTCTGCCCGCCGTTATCACTTTGAGCTACTAATTTATAGCCTAGAGATTGGATATAAGTAGTAAGTTCTGGATCGTCAACAATAGGTACCGCACCGCGTAATTGTTGCATAAACTGCTGACCAATACGGCGCTCTTGTTCTGGAGAAAGGGTAACGGCAGAGTGATCGCCCATTTCAGGCAATTTAATTTCATCAGCATTTACTCTTAACCCAATAAGAAAGGTGATACTTCCTATAAGGGTTAATAAATTTTTTCTTTGCTTAATTATGATAGAGAGGCTTAAATACACAATTTTTTTGAGAGTAAAATACTTATTCTCTATTATTCAGTTTAAATCAGCTTTTGTTTTATGTAGGTTATTTCTATAAATATTTATTTAAAAAATAATGGTTTTTCTCTAATCATTAGATATAAGTACTTTTTATTTAAAATCAATGTCTATTATTAATTATGATATAGCAATCGATGCTACTGGTTTGGCATGCCCCTTACCTTTGCTGCGTATTCGTAAAACATTAGCTACCTTAGAGGAAGGGCAAGTTTTATACGCAATAGCTACTGATCCAGACTCTTTAAAAGATATCCAAGCCTTTTCCCGCATTACAAAAAATGATCTTTTGAAATTCTTTGAAAAAGAGAGTAAATACCATTTTTTTATTCGCAAAGGCACAAGGACTATGCAAATTTGATATCATAATTTGCCTTAACAATTCGAAGGTATTGCATCCTCCAATAAAAATCCTTACTCTTTAATCCAATAAAATTTATAAATACTGTATAAGTGAGATTAAAATGAATTTAGAGCAAGCTCGTTTAAATATGGTACAACAGCAAGTACGTACTTGGGATGTATTTGAGCAAAGTATATTAGACCGGCTTCTTGAAGTTCCTAGAGAAAATTTCGTGCCTCCCGTATTCAAGAATTTAGCTTATGCCGATACCCAGATCCCTATTGGGCATGGGCAAATTATGCTTTCTCCTAATTTTGAAGGTCGTTTACTACAAAGTTTAAACTTACAAAAAACTGATTCTGTTTTGGAAGTGGGTACTGGCACAGGCTATCTTACAGTGGTACTATCAGGTCTTGTTAATTCAGTAACTAGTGTTGATATTTACCCAAATTTACAACGACTAGGTGAAAATTACCCCAGTAATATATCGTTACAAACTAAAGATATAGCAGGTGGTTGGATTCAAGAGGGTGGTTTTAATGCCATTATTATTTCCGGTGCCCTAGCTACTTTACCTAAATCTTTTTTGCAAGCATTACATATTAATGGGCGTTTATTTGCCATATTAGGTCAAGGTGCTGCAATGAAAGCAACTCTGATTACTCGTATTGAAGTTGAAAAGTGGTCCTATGAAGAGTTATTTGAAACTTCACTACCATTTTTGATTAACAGTACTATTAAGTCAAATTTTGATTTTTAGTTTTTTTAAAAACTAGACAGGTATTATATTCTACTATAACATACATTCATGTATGTATAATTTAAATTCTAATTTTACCCTCCCATCTAGGGTTATGCCAGTTATCATTTATCAATTTTTTTTAGGGCTACTATTTAGTTTTTTCTTGTTGTTGCCTGCACAAGGGACAGATCTTTTGGAGGCATATCAACTTGCTCGGCAAACTAATCCAGATTTACAAAATCAAGTTGCTGCCCTGCAAGCAGCATTGGAAGCAAAACCTCAAGCAAAAGCACTTTTCTTCCCAACTATTGGGTTAAGCTCTAACTATAATTGGACAAATCAAGACATTAGCTTAGTAAGTAAGAACATTGTACCTGGGTTTCGGGGTAATTTTGATAGTTTTGGCTACACATTAAATCTAAGCCAACCTATTTATCATCGAGATAGCTTTATTCAGCTAAAACAAGCCGATGCCACCATCGCTCAAGCTGAAGCGAATCTAGTGAACCAAGAACAAATACTTTTAGTGCAAGTGGCACAGTTTTATTTTGGTATCCTTGGGGCTCAGTCAGATTTAGAGTTTGCTACAATGAACAAAAAGTCTATTGGCGAGCAATTGGAACAGGCCAAAGAGCGGTTTAAAGTAGGACTAGCTACTATTGTAGATGCGAATGCAGCTGAAGCGGCCTATGACTTGGCTGTATTTCAGGAAATTGATGCACAAAAAACGTTGGCTGTAGCCAAAGAGCAATTGCGACAGGTAGTGGGTCAATATATTCCGGAACTTAATGGGTTGCAGAAAGAAACACCATTGATTTATCCAGACCCTATAGATATTGATAAATGGTCTGCCACTGCTTTGCAACAAAATCCACTCATTGATGCATCGGAAGCAGCGGTAGCCAATGCACGCCAAGGAATAGAGCTACAAAAATCAGGCCATTATCCTACTTTAGATATTGTAGGATCTGACGGATCAATTATCACAGGGGGTGGTCGTTTCGGTGGATTTAGCACACGCCAAGATGTAATCGGATTGCAATTTAATTTACCTATCTTCCAAGGAGGGATGGTGATGTCTAAAACTCGCCAATCACAGCACCAACTGGAGCAGGCGATGCAACAGCTGGAAAGCACTCGAAGACAAGTCTATTTACAAACGCGCCAAGCTTATTTAGATGTTACCTCCCAGATCAGCCAAGTAAAAGCACTTAAACAAGCAATTATTTCTAACCAAAGCTCATTGGAATCTACAGAAGAAGGTTATAAAGTAGGTACGCAAACTGCAGTAGATCTACTTGTTATTCGCAGTAATTTATATAGTGCTCTTCGAGATTATGCTAAAGCTCGCTACGATTATTTAGTCAATACCCTTGTCCTGAAACAAGGAGCTGGTATTGTAACTCTTGAGGACTTAACTATGATGAATAGCTGGTTGCATTAAACTTCAATCCTATTGAGACAAGATTCAACCAAGGTTAATAATTTTTCAGAAGCACCTTGATTTTGAATCACGAATTCTTTTCCTTTTTGACCTGCCCTAATTAATTTATCTGGATTATTGAAATAGAAAAGTACTGTTTGGGTAAGGCTTTGCGGGCTGCTAATTTGTATTGCTGCATCTACCTTTAATAGCCGTTTACTAATATTTGCGAAATTAAATGTATAGGGTCCTAAAATAATCCCTTTCCCTAATGCAGCCGCTTCTAGAGGATTATGACCGCCTATAGGCACCAAGCTACCGCCTAAAAATACAATATCTGCCGCTGCAAAAAATAGAGGTAGCTCTCCCATGCTATCTCCAAGAAAGATGTTAGTTTCTAGAGTACAATCTAATGATTGACTACGGCGTTGTATAGTAAATCCTTCATGTTTGCATAATTGATATACCTTATGAAAACGCTCTGGATGGCGAGGTACTAGAACTAATAAAGCTTTCGGAAAAAATTCTTGCACCTGTTTAAAACCTTCTAAAACCTGTTTTTCTTCTCCTTGGTGAGTGCTAGCAGCAATCCAAATAGGGCGTTGTATTCCTCCCCATCTCTGCCTTAGTTGGTACCCTTTACTTTCCAGATCGGAAGGAAAATCAATCTCAAATTTTAAATTACCCATTACACTTACCTTATTAGGGTCAGCACCTAATGTAATAAAGCGTCTTGAATCAGTAGTACTTTGAGCGGCAATATAAGTAAGTACTGAAAGCATTTTTTGAGCTAACAAACTTAAATAAGCATATCTACGAGCAGAGCGTTTAGAGAGACGAGCGTTTGCTAAGATTACTGGAATATTTCGATACTTGCATTGACTCAATAAATTAGGCCAAAGCTCTGTTTCAAAAATAATTGCTAATTTAGGCTGAGATCGCTTTAAAAATCGGGAAACACAATCAGGTAAATCATATGGAAGATAGTAATGAATGACACGATTACAAGAGTCAAAATATTTTTTTACCTGATCCGATCCGGTAGGAGTCATCGTAGTGATTAACAGTACATGATCTGGATAGCGATCAAGTAACCTTCTAATTAAAGGTAAGCTTGCATGAACTTCCCCTACAGATACACTATGAATTAAGATAACTGGTTTTTTAGGGAGAAGAGGAATAAAACCAAATCTTTCTGACCATCGGCGAAGATAGGCAGGTGCTCGATAACTTCGCCATAGTAAGCGAAGCAGGATAAAAGGTGTAGCTAAGTAAAATAGTAGGTTATACAGAACTTGCAAAATAAGTTAATTATTCTGATGATCTAACCATTGCATATACTGGAACACCCCTTCTTGTACTGAAGCAAAAGGAGCGGTATAACCTGATTTTTTAAGGTTACTTATGTCTGCCTGAGTAAAACTTTGATAATGTCCCCGAAGATGGTTAGGAAAAGGAATATATTCAATCTCTCCTTGCTGATAATAGTCAATAACTGCTTGAGCTAATTCATTAAAAGTTTGTGCTTTTCCTGTACCTACATTGAAAATTCCTGAAAGATGAGGGTTTTCTAAAAACCACAGATTAACTGCAGCCACATCATCAATATAAACAAAATCCCGCTGCTGCATCCCATGATCATAACCAGCATACCCTTCAAAAAGTTTAATACGCCCTGAATCCTTTAACTGCCTATAAGCATGATAGGCAACACTCGCCATAGATTCTTTGTGAGACTCTCGAGGACCATACACGTTAAAATAACGAAATCCTACAATTTGAGCAGGTGGAGTTGGAAAGTAGTGCTGTCTTACATACTGATCGAATAAGAATTTAGAATAACCATATACATTACAAGGATATTCGTATTCTCGAGCTTCATAAAATAAAGTACCACTACCATAAATAGCAGCACTTGATGCGTACAGAAAAGGAATTTTGTATTCCATGCAGTGATGTAATAGTATTTTTGAGTACTGGAAGTTATTTTCCATCATATACTGCCCATTCCACTCGGTAGTATCACTACAAGCCCCTTGATGGATAATAGCTTCTATAGAAGAAAAATGATTTTTTTTAGCTAAAATAGCTTCTAAAAATTGATGCTTATCCCAATAATCAGCGATCTCACAATCAACCAAGTTAGTAAATTTTTCTCCTCGAGTCAGGTTATCTACTACTAAAATATCTCTATAACCTTGCTGGTTGAGTGCATAAACGATGTTACTACCAATAAATCCTGCCCCACCTGTTACAATAATCATAAAATTAATCTTTTAATTCTTTTTGGAAATCGTATTAATCATTTGGGTAGTAGAATAACCTTCTAAATAATCTAGAATAACAACCTTTCCTCCATAGGCAAGGACGATATCAGCACCAGCTACTTGATCTGGGGTATAATCTCCTCCTTTAACTAGAATATCTGGGCAAAGCTGGGCAATCAGAGCAGCAGGTGTATCTTCCGAAAAAGGAACAACCCAATCTACATCTCGAAGAGCTGAAATCATAGTCATTCGTGACATAAGAGTATTCACGGGCCTTGATTCGCCTTTAAGCCGCTTAACTGAATTATTATCATTTACCGCAACAACCAGCCGATCTCCTAATTTTTTTGCTTGTGCTAAGTAATGTACATGACCAGGGTGTAGAATATCAAAACAGCCATTAGTCATGACAATTCTCTCCCCCCTATTTTTTGCGTCTTGGACCAATCGATATAACTCATCTTGAGTAAAGACACCACAATCAGTATTTACTGATGCTTGAAGAGCCCCTTGAAGTTCATGGGATGTAACACTTGCTGTTCCTAATTTACCTACTACAAGACCTGCAGCTATATTAGCAAGGCGAGTAGCTTCTTGATAATTACATCCAGCAGCTAAACTAGCGGCTAAGATTGAAATTACTGTATCTCCAGCACCAGTCACATCAAATACTTCCCTTGCTTGAGTAGGTAAATGAAAAGGAGCAGTATTTTTTTGTATCAAAGTCATTCCTTGCTCCCCCCGAGTGATAAGTAATGCTTCTAATCCTAATTCTTCTCTTAGCCGCTCGCCTCTTTCAACTAATACTTCATTAGTAGCACATGACCCAACAATAGCTTCAAATTCAGGCAAATTAGGAGTAATTATATTTGCACCATAGTAGATAGAAAAATTTTTACCCTTAGGATCAACCGAAATAGGTATCTTGAAATTATGCGCTAAGGAAATCAATTTATTAGGATGAGTGATGGTTTTTTTACCATAATCAGAAAATATAATGATATTAGGAGGAGTACTTTGTAAAATCGTTCGGTACTGAGCGAGAATCAATCCTTCATGACAGTGATCAAAATTTTCCTCAAAATCTAAACGTATTAACTGCTGGTGATGGCTAACAATGCGTAGCTTAGTAATTGTGGGTCTATCAGATAGAGATTCTAAATAGCAACAAACCCCTTGTTGCATAAGTAAACTTTTTAATGAACTAGATTCTTGGTCAGTTCCTATAAGCCCTAACAAGGTAGTGGATGCCCCTAAGGTAGCGGTATTAATTGCTACATTTCCTGCTCCTCCAGCCCGATCTTCTTGATTTTTAATATGGACAATAGGGACAGGGGCCTCAGGGGAAATACGATCAGTGGTGCCGTGCCAGTAGCGGTCTAGGATGACATCACCAATCACTAATATTCGAGCAGAGGTGAAATTAGGTAAGCTGTAAGACATATAATGAAATGTTTAATTTTATCTAAAATACCCTAACGAAGGAATATAGATTTCGAGGTTATTAGGTATTTAATTTTTGATATTATATTGTTAATATAAACACGAATTATTATCATTTTAATAAAAATTAACTTACTGAGATATTACTATAGTGAAGGAATTTAATCAGATATTCTTAATTTTATTTCTATTATTACCATCATTGGCTAGCAGTAGTGACTATTCAGATAGTGCTGGTGTAACACGAGAATATTATATTGCAGCAGAAGACACTAATTGGGATTTTGCCCCTAGTGGTCAGAACCTTGTTCACTGTATGGATCAGCCTGCTCCTTGTGCTATACCAAAGCCATATAATCATGTTTTCCCCGCCGTACGCTATATTGAGTACACAGATGGATCTTTTACTAAACCTAAATCTCAACCCCAATGGTTGGGTATTTTAGGACCTATTATTCGTGCTGAAGTGGGGGATAGCATTAAGGTTCATTTTTGTAATCATACAACATTGGGTAGTGCCTATAGTATGCATCCACATGGGCTACGATATACTAAAGATAATGAAGGAGCACTCTACTATGGAGTAAACTCGTCTACATCTCCGGGATCTGGCGCTGAGGTTCATTCAGGGCAATGCTTTGATTACACTTGGTCTGCAGATCAAACAAGTGGACCTTCAAAAGGCGATCCTTCCTCTAAAGTATGGTGGTATCATTCCCACGTGGAATCAAGTAGCGATATAAACTCAGGCCTCTTAGGACCTATTATTGTTACACGCCAAGGTATGGCTAACCCTGATGGCAGTCCTAAAGACGTAGACCGTGAATTTATTACTGCTTTTTTTATCTTTAATAAACTATCAGGTGATGAAGCAGGATTAATGCACAGTATTAATGGCTATATTTTTGGTAATTTAAAAGGTCTGATTGCAAAAAATGGGGAACAAGTACGTTGGCATGTGCTTGGTATGGGTAATGAGAACGATCTTCATACACCACATTGGCATGGTAAGACTGTGTTAATAGGATCTCCTCCAGCGCAACGTGGAGATGTTCTGGAACTATTACCTGCTTCTATGATTACGGCTGATATGAAAGCTGATAATATCGGAGAATGGCAATACCATTGCCACGTTGCAGATCACATGGATGCCGGCATGGTTACCACTTATCAAATATCACCTTAACTTAAACAACACTGCGGATTCAACTGTTAAATCCGCAGTGTTATGGAGTATTGATTTCTTAGCTATTTGCTGTTGATAGATCAGGAGTAACTAAAGATTTCTTTCGTTTGAAAGAGGTTGAAGAATAAACTTTATGCTTTTTTCTTGCTTTTTGATACGGCTTGTTCTTTTCTCTCAGTTGGTCTTTTTGTGATCTACCATTAATATTAGCTTCTGTAGTTTTTCTCTTTTTAGATGGAGTATCTTGAACTTCTGTTATTGATTTATCTATTAAAGGACGGTTTCCCTGTATAGACAGAGTAAGTGCTGCAGCAATATCAAGTGCTGAAAACCCTTCCTGCTGGATCCACTGTTGTACTAAGTTTCGGAAATCAGATACTTCTTCTTTTTTTAATGTTTCTGTGATTTTTTCCTTAAATTGTTTAACCCGCTGCTCTTGAATCTGCTGGGCACTAGGTAGATTAATCCTATGAATTGGGTGTTTAGTTACTTTTTGAATATTATTTAATACTCTCTGTTCACGAGAAGTAACAAAAAGAGTAGCTATTCCAGTTCTACCTGCACGACCAGTGCGTCCAATGCGATGGATATATGTTTCTGTATCATAGGGAGTATCATAATTGATTACATGACCTATCCGCTCTACATCAAGCCCACGAGCAGCCACATCAGTGGCAACTACAATATTTAATGTGCTATCTTTAAGCTGAGCTACCACTTTCTCCCTTAAAGCTTGAGACATATCCCCATGGAGTGCTGCTGCACTATAGCCATGTTGCTGTAAATATTTTGCTACTTCTTCTGTAGCTGCTTTAGTACGTACAAAAATAATGGCTGCACTATTTCCCTCCATTTCTAAAATTCTAGATAAAGCATCTAATTTAGGTAATTTAGAGGCCAGCCAATAACGTTGAGTTATTTCTGGAAGTGTTTTAACTTCTTGGTTAATTTTAATATCTTGAGGATTATTTAGATATTTATTTGCTATATTACGAATAGAGCGAGGCATCGTTGCTGAGAAGAGTGCAGTTTGGCATTTATGAGGAATCTGCTGTAAAATCCACTCTATATCCTCAATAAACCCCATCTTCAGCATTTCATCAGCTTCATCAAGTACAACTGTAGTAAGCTGATCTAACCGCAAACTTTTACGTCGTAAATGATCCATTACCCTTCCTGGGGTACCAACTACAACCTGTATGCCATGCTTAAGTTGTTGTAATTGCTTCCCCATAGGCTGTCCACCATAAATAGGAAAAGTACTAAACCCTGTTAAGTATTTTGCATAACTACGAAAAGCCTCTGTAACTTGAATGGCTAACTCACGGGTAGGCGTTAAAATTAATGCTTGCGTATCTTGTTGCTGTAAATTTATTTGATTTAAAATAGGAATGGCAAATGCTGCAGTTTTTCCAGTACCTGTCTGTGCTTGACCTACTAAATCGTAGCCTTTTAAGAAAGAGGGAATTGCTTGGACTTGAATTAAAGTTGGATTTTGATACTTTAATTCTTTCAGTGCTTGAAGAATGAGTCCGTTAATGGAAAAAAACTCGAAAGAAGTAGTAGAATCTACTTGAGATGACATATTGTTACAAATATCCTAAATAGGACAACTACCCTAAAAACAAGGTAGTATTATTTTGGTTAGAAAAAAAACAGGCCAAATTAAAGAATATATAGCTAGCGTCGTCTACCGCCTCTTAAGCGCCGTTTATCTTCCTTAGTTTGGCTTACATAGAGAGTAGATCCTTGAATCTGAGATCCATTTAAGCCTGCAATAGCCGCACGCCCCTCATGACCTTCCATATCAATTAAGGCGGTACCTCGTGCTTGACCGGTGAACAGATCTTTATGCAAAGTTAAAGCACGCACTGTGCCAAAGCCTGAGAACAATTCAGTAAGAGTTTCTTCAGTTGTATTTGAAGGTAATCCACGTATAAAAAGTTTGATCATTAAGCATCTCTAAAAATTTAAAGCAAAAGAAAGGATTTGGAGAGGATAAATATGATATTTATCCTCTCCCTAGATTTCAAGCACTATGAGTTATTGAATTACAACTACATTGTCAGCTTGAGGACCTTTTTGCCCTTGAACCTCAACAAAACTAACATGCTGTCCTTCTTTTAATGTCCTATGACCGTTACCTGAAATGGAACGGTAATGAACAAATAAATCATCTCCGCCTTCTCGCTGTATAAAACCATAACCTTTTGAATCATTGAACCACTTTACGGTTCCTGTCTGTTGTTCTGACATAAAAAACTCTCAAAAATAAATATAACTAATAGTTACATGGATAATACCATGAAATTACCAAGCGTTTGGAAGCGAATAAGCGAGAGCAAATAAGTTTGGAAGGAATAAAAACTACTACGCTAATGCGAAAACGCCACCCTTAGTACTCTTGCGTATCATAGAAAACTAAATAAATAATTACAAGGGGTTATTTATAAATAATAGAAAATTAATTCTAAATCTTTTAAGAGACAGCAGTATCTCTATGAAATAAATAGAGTTATTTCTATTTAAATTTATCCCTTGGCTGGGGGACTAGGATTCGAACCTAGGTTCGTGGAGTCAGAGTCCACTGTCCTACCACTAGACGATCCCCCAAAACTGAAACGCTATTAACGCTTCGAGTATTGTGGAGCTTTTCTTGCTTTATGAAGCCCAACTTTTTTACGCTCAACAGCTCGTGCATCTCGAGTAATAAATCCTGCTTTACGTAAAGAGGGTTTTAGGGTTTCATTGTAATTTACAAGTGCACGAGCAATACCATGACGGATAGCACCTGCTTGACCGCTATTACCTCCTCCTCGAACGAAAACTTGCACATCTAATTCTTCACTTAAAGTAGCAAGTTCTAAGGGTTGGCGGACAACCATTCGTGATGTTTTTCTACCAAAGTACTCATCTATACTACGGCGGTTAATGATAATATTCCCGCTGCCTTTGCTTAAATAAACACGGGCAGTAGATGTTTTACGACGACCCGTAGCATAATATTTTTCTGACATAATTAATGCTTATAACCTAGTTAAATGTTTAAAGGCTGGGGTTGTTGTGCAGTATGAGGATGATCTGCGTTACCATAAACTTTTAGCTTACGAAACATAGCACGACCTAGAGGATTTTTAGGTAGCATCCCCCTCACTGCGGTTTCTATTACCCTCTCTGGCGTACGATCTAAAAGTTGTGCTAAGGTACGAAATTTAATCCCACCTGGATATTCGCTATGCCAATAATAGCGTTTTTGTTCTAATTTTCTACCTGTTGTACGTATTTTTTCTGCATTAATTACAACAATGTAATCTCCGGTATCTACATGAGGAGTATAAATCGCTTTATGTTTTCCTCGTAAACGGCGGGCAATTTCACTGGCTAGGCGCCCAAGTGTTTTCCCATCTGCATCTACTAGATACCAATCGCGCCGTACTTCTTTAGGCTTGGCACTAAAGGTCTTCATTCGTTATTGCTCCCGCAACTATCTAAATTAAAATCAAAAACTATATGGATTAACATTGGTCTTGTCAAGGTAACCCTAAGTATCTTAGGGTTAAACTTACAATAGCCAAAGTATAATACCACCTAATATTAGGCGGTATATCATAAAAGGAACCATACCTACATATTGTAAGGCTTTTAGAAAAAAGTGGATACACAAATAACCTACTAAGGCAGATATTAAGGTACCTAAAACTAGTGCGCTCCAATCTACTGCTTCAGGATGACGGAGTAGTCCAAATCCTTCTAAGCTGCCTGCTAAAATAATCACAGGGATAGAAAGTAAAAAAGAAAACCGTGCAGCCCCTTCTCGAGTAAGCCCTAACATAAGACCTGCGGTCATTGTAATACCTGAGCGAGAAGTACCCGGAATGAGTGCTACTGCCTGAGCAAGCCCAATAATTACCACATCTTTCCACGTAAGACTATGCTCATCTCGAGTTCGGTTACCTTCAATATCGGCATAACCTAAAAGTAAGCCAAAAATAATAGTACTCCAAGCAAGAATGGTAGCAGATCGAACATTATCTACAACATCATGAACCATAAGCCCTACTAATCCTACTGGAACAGTACCAAATAAAACAGCCCAAGCAAGCCGGCTTTCTCCGACTAACTTAAAAGAAACTAAGGATTTAAACCAATCCTTGGTCATTTTCGATAATTCAGATCGAAAATAAAAAATGACGGCAGATAATGTCCCTAGATGTAAAACCACATCAAAAGCTACTCCTTGATCTTGCCAACCGAAAAGCTTAGGCAGCAAGACAAGATGAGCAGAACTAGAAATAGGAAGAAATTCGGTTAATCCTTGTAAAATGGCAAGCGCTAAAGTGTGGGTAAATTCCATAAAAATAATACCTTTTATATTTTTATAATGAGTGTTATGTTCTTATTCCTATACCCTTATTTAATAAATAGAGAGCAACAATACTGAGTACAATTAAGAAAATGATAATAATGGTAAAAGCAACTTGGATATTCACATCAGAAGATCCAAGCATGCCATAGCGAAATCCATTGACCATATAAAAAATAGGATTAAATAGAGAAGCTGTCTGCCCAAATTCAGGCATCAATTTAATTGAATAGAATACGCCGCCAAGATAGGTGAGAGGGGTAAGAATAAAATTAGGGACAATAGAAATCCCATCAAAGTCCTTAGCAAAAACTGCGTTAATAAAACCACCTAGAGAAAATACTCCAGCAGTCAAAACTGCTACCATACAAGTCAGCAGTAAATGCTCTATTTTAATATGGGTAAAAAGGTTAGCAATGAAAAAAACAATGATTCCTGCCATTAATCCTCGTACTACCCCACCGGTCACATAACCCAGTAAAATAATACTATTAGGGGTAGGGGAAACAATTAATTCTTCTATATAGTGCTGAAATTTTGCACTAAATAAAGAAGAAACTACATTCATATAGGAGTGATTAATAATGGCCATCATCACTAATCCGGGAGCAATATATTCCATATAGCTAAACCCTTCCATCGGTCCAATCTGCCCGCCAATTAGTCCTCCGAAAATAACAAAATATAAAGTCATGGTGACTGCAGGGGGGAGTAGGGTTTGAATCCAAATTCGAATAAAGCGGCGAATTTCTCGACCTGCTAGGGTGTGAAAAGTAATATAATATCGCTTTAACTTACTCATTGAGCAGTAGCATTACCCTTACTAATTAAATTAACAAAAAGCTCCTCTAAACGGTTAGTTTTATTTTTAACTCGTAACACTTGAATTCCTGCCTGAGATAAGCCAGTAAATAAATGATTGAGACTATCTCCCTTCTTTATCTCTACTTCTAAAGTGGTATCATCCACTGAATGGAGAGTATAACCAGAAATAACAGGAACAGTACTCATCCCCTGCTTTAAATAAAGCACCAAAGTTTCTTGGTGAAGTTTTTCTAATAAAACCCGCATAGAGCTATTTTCCACAATAGTGCCATGATCAATAATGGCAATATTGCGACATAACTGTTCCGCTTCTTCAAGATAGTGAGTTGTTAAAATAATGGTAGTACCCGCATGATTGGTTTCTCGAAGAAACTGCCACATGGATCGGCGTAGCTCAATATCCACTCCAGCGGTAGGTTCATCTAAAATCAATAGCTTAGGGTTATGGACTAAGGCTCTAGCAATCATCAAGCGTCGCTTCATTCCCCCAGATAAATTACGGGAATACTCATTGCGTTTTTCCCATAATCCTAATTGCTTTAATCGTTGCTCGGCGTTAATTCGAGCAGTTTTTGCTTTAATCCCATAGTAACCTGCTTGGGTGGCTAAAATATTAGAAATCCGCTCAAAGCCGTTACAGTTAAACTCTTGAGGAACGAGACCAATCATACTTTTCACTTCCTCGGGTTGTTCATCTAAGTCCATCCCAAATACAGAAATTTTCCCTGCACTTTTAGTGACTAAAGAGCTTAAAATCCCAATGGTAGTGGATTTTCCAGCCCCATTAGGGCCAAGTAGAGCAAAAAAATCCCCTTGAGCTACCCTAAGGTTAATGCCTCTAAGTGCGGTAAATTGATTACGATAGACTTTTTGTAAATTCTCTATAACCAGTGCATCCATTTGGATCTAGTAGTATTTAATCACCAAGATAAGGCCAAATCTCTAAGGCTTTTGTAGCAAGTATTTCTGCTCTTGCTTTTATTTCCGATTCTCCCCATCTTTCAATTTGGTGTTGGGTAAAGTATTTGTTCATCTCAAGGTTACTTTCATTTAATTTCTTCTTTTTTTCAGAAAAACCACCATTGGACAGTTCTGAATTGTACCCTGTGAGGGTTAGATTCCCGATAGTGTCAAGATACTGATCATAAATTTCTTCCCAATTTTCCCCTAAATCCTCTTTCCACTTATATGTAAGAGTCTGAGGCATTATGTGTTCCACAGTAAGTTTCTCAAAAGAAATAGATTCTTTATGATTATAGCTTTGTTCAATCGCTTCTAAGATGAATTTATTGGTTGAATTACTGCTGCTTTTATAAATTTTTATTTTATGGAACCAAGAAGTAAATTCCGCATTTTTAGGATATCCTTCATTTTGAAGGGTTTTCTTAAGTCCCTCAATCATATTATTTGAATATTTATCTTGAATTTTAGTATAAATAGTTGGAAATACTTTATACAGTTTGTGTTTAGGATAGTTACATAAAAGCCTTCTAATCACATAATTCTCTATTATTAGTAGTAGACTACTAAAATCGTCTTTACTTATACGATGTTTATCATAATCATTATAAAAACTAAGAATTAGTGGATAAGCAACAGTTACTTCGATTCTGCTTAATTTAGATAAGCACCTTTGAAGAGTAGGTTCTTCTTCAAATGCTGGATTTTTTATTTTCCTGTAAAAAAAAGAATATCTGTATAATTCTTTGATATATTCAATTGTATCTTTATTCCCACCCTTTACCTTTTCTTTTAGAGTAAAATAAACATTGTCTTTTCCAACTGTATTTCCCTCTTTCATCGTTAAAAAGCGGCGGATAAACTCTGTTAGATTATCTTTTTTTTCGTCTACTAGAGCATCTTGCATAGGGTTCCAGTATTTTCGGTAAATTTCTTGTTGTTCTGCTTTCTCGATTTGCATGAAAAGATGATTACGAACTAGATCTGCTTGGGTTAAAGGCTGTCCTTTAGCATTGAGACTTTCAAAAACCAAATAGGGATTATCATTGCGATCTAACACGATACTTACTATTGAAAGGTAGTTAGTAATGATTCGTTTAAGTTTATGAAAATCATAATTAGTTTCTTTTAATTGCTTTTCAAAAAAACGATAAGCATCCGTAAGTAAATTTTTTTCTTTACCAAGTTTGTTATTAATTAAATTTTGATAAGTGATATTATCTTCTTGAGTAGGTATTAATTTATAATGATCATCTCCTTGCTTATGACGATTAATAAGCAAATCATTAATTTCATCTGCAAAATCACCACTTCCTTGCTCTTCTAGCTTATTACGAAGTAATGCTAGTACTATAAAAATGGTGGTTAGCCGTTGCTGCCCATCAATAAGCAGAAACTTCAGCATTCCTTCAGGGCTAGAGTCAATTTGCACACTTACTATAGAGCCCATAAAATGAGCATGAGGGGTATCTATTTCACTTAGCTCGATTAAATCCTCCCATAAAACTTCCCATTGCTTCTTTTTCCAACTATAGGTTCTTTGAAAAAGAGGAACAATATACTGTCTTGTACCTTCAATAATTTCTTGTAATGTAGTTTGTTTTGCTAGCATGATGGGTTTTATATTATTTATATTTTTTAGATTTCTATGTTAAGAAATAATCCTCGCTTAGGCTATCATAAAAATGGGTTTATCCTATGATATTACTGATCCTATCAGCGAGCAGGAAGTATTAGCGAAAGCACAAAGATTTGCTGGACTAACCTTAGGTGAAGTTGCAGCAGCCTTAAATTGGACAGTACCTAAAGATTTATATCATGCCAGAGGATGGGTAGGTAATTTATTAGAATCTGCCTTAGGGGCTAAAGCAAGCACTCGACCTATTCCTGATTTTCCTCGGTTAGGGATAGAGGTAAAAACTTTACCACTTAAACAAAACAGTCAACCTAAAGAATCCACCTTTGTATGTACCCTATCTTTAGGTGATTTAAATACCTGCTGGGAGCAGAGTAGGGTTTATCATAAATTAAATCGAGTATTATGGATCCCAGTAGAGGCAGAAAATAATATCCCAATTTCAAAACGCCAGATTGGCATGCCTTTACTTTGGAGTCCTAATTCTATACAGCAAGAAATTTTAAAGATTGACTGGGATGAGCTTACTGAAATAGCAAATTTAGAAAAGTTAACAGAAATCACTGCTCACCAAGGCGTTTATTTACAAATTCGTCCTGTAACTAATAATCAAGTAAGCTATAAAGGGATGGATGAAAAGATAAATTATATCTCTACTGGTTATAAAGGATTCTATTTACGCTCTACATTTACGCACACTATCTTATCTCACCACTATATGACTTAGGCATTGTAAAACTGAATAATGACTTATGAGAATCTGAAATTTTTAAAAATTTGGCGATTATTCGGCTGGTTAGGGATTACTGGGGTAACTTGGCTTAGCTATACTCCTTCTTTATCCCATTTTAGAGCTTGGCTAGTTCATCATGATTTTTTTAAATTCTATATTGTTTTTATCTTGCTAATCGTTTGGTTATTTTTTATCCAACTATTTGATCAACTTAGTACTCACCTAGAGTTTTTCATGGAAAATTTTAAATTTTTAAAATTATGGCGTTTTTTAGGTTGGTTAGGGGTTATAGGTATTATTTATTTGAGTCTTACCCCTTCACTAGCCGATTTAAATTTTCTTATTGTCTATCAAGATAAAATGGAGCATTTTTTAGCCTATGGATTATTGGCTTGGTGGTTTAGTCAAATTTATCCAGCTAGATCTCATTTATGGTTTGGGATATTTTTTATCTCTTTAGGGATTGCTATAGAGTTTTTACAGGATCTTACAGGGCGAGACTTTGAGTATGGAGATATGCTAGCGGACACTTTAGGGGTTTTTAGCGGCTATGGATTGTATCGAGCAGCTAAAAAAGTAAGGCTAATTTGGGTAGAAAATTTACTGTTAAAGTTTTATAGATGAGATTCTAGGATAGAGAGTGATTCGGATTGGGGTAGATCTAGGTGGCACAAAGATTGAGCTGATTGCCTTGGATGATTCAGGGGCAGTACTATTACGAAGAAGAAAACCTACCCCTCAAGGAGAATATCAAGCCACCTTAGAGGCTATTTGCTCCCTGATACTGAAAACAGAACAGGAATTAGGGCAACAAGGCACAGTAGGTATTGGTACGCCGGGCACACTTTCCCTAGTAACAAGTAGAATTAAAAATGCTAATTCTACTTGTCTCAATGAGCAACCCTTAAAACAAGACTTAGAAAAATTACTTCAAAGATCTGTTCGACTAGAAAATGATGCTAATTGCCTTGCTCTTTCTGAAGCAACCGATGGATCGGCAGCAGGTGCAGCGGTTGTTTTTGGGGTAATTATTGGTACGGGTACTGGTGGGGGTATTGTAATAGATAGAAAAATCCTCACCGGTGCTAATGCTATTGCAGGAGAGTGGGGGCATAATCCACTACCTTGGTCCCATGGAGAAGAATTTAGCCATCCTCCTATGTGTTATTGTGGCAAACAAGGCTGCGTTGAAACTTGGCTTTCTGGCCCAGGGTTAGCAAGGGATTACCAAAGTGTAAGTGGTAAAATTCTAAATCCTAAAGAAATTGATCTAAAAGCAACTCAAGGGGATCAAATCTGTGAGGCAGTATTGCAAGCTTATGAAGATCGACTAGCTCGAGCTTTAGCCCATGTCATTAACATTTTAGATCCTAACGTTATTGTATTAGGTGGCGGCTTATCTAATCTTCAACGACTTTATTGTAACGTACCTAAACGATGGAAAAGTTATGTATTTTCCGATGAAGTCAATACCCAGCTCGTACCGCCTACCTATGGAGATTCTAGTGGTGTACGAGGTGCTGCTTGGTTATGGAATATAGAATAATTAAGCAATAGTTTTTTTAAAAAAGAGGATCTGTGTAGATCCTCTTTTAATATTTCTATTTAGGCTTCTCGATAGATTTTACTGCCTTGATGGCGGAATTCCGCTGCTTTTTCTGCCATACCATGAGCTAACACTGTATCTGTTTCTATTCCTTGTTCTGCTGCGTAATCTCGTACATCCTGAGAGATTTTCATGGAGCAGAATTTAGGACCACACATAGAACAGAAATGGGCAGTTTTTGCCGATTCTTTAGGTAAGGTTTCATCGTGGTATTCCCTAGCACGATCTGGATCTAGCCCAATATTAAATTGATCTTCCCAGCGAAATTCAAATCTGGCTTTGGAAAGGGCATTATCTCGGATTTGAGCACTAGGATGACCTTTAGCTAAGTCTGCTGCATGGGCAGCAATTTTATAGGTAATGATTCCTTCTCTAACATCTCTTTTATTAGGTAATCCCAAATGCTCTTTAGGCGTCACGTAACATAGCATAGCAGTACCATACCAACCGATTAAAGCTGCACCAATTCCAGAAGTAATATGATCATAGCCAGGAGCAATATCAGTAGTTAAAGGTCCAAGAGTATAAAAAGGAGCTTCACCACAGCAGGAAAGCTGCTTATCCATGTTTTCCTTAATTAAGTGCATGGGGACATGACCGGGACCTTCTATCATGGTTTGTACATCATGCTTCCATGCAATTTGAGTAAGTTCGCCTAGGGTTTCTAGTTCTGCAAATTGGGCCTTATCATTAGCATCGGCAATAGATCCGGGGCGTAATCCATCACCTAAGGAGAAGGAAATATCATAGGCTTTCATAATATGGCAAATCTCCTCAAAATGGGTGTAAAGGAAATTTTCTTGATGATGAGCAAGACACCATTTAGCCATAATAGAGCCACCCCGAGAAACAATACCAGTAAGACGGCTTGCAGTAAGTGGTACATAAGCAAGGCGTACTCCTGCATGGATGGTAAAATAGTCTACCCCTTGTTCTGCCTGTTCTAATAAAGTATCTCGAAAAATTTCCCAAGTAAGATCTTCAGCAATCCCGCCTACTTTTTCTAATGCTTGATAGATAGGAACAGTGCCAATTGGCACAGGAGAATTTCGAATAATCCATTCTCGGGTTTCGTGGATATGCTTACCGGTGGAAAGATCCATCACCGTATCTGCACCCCAGCGAATCGCCCAAGTCATTTTATCTACTTCTTCAGAAATACTAGATGTTATAGCAGAATTACCGATATTGGCATTGATTTTGACTAAAAAATTACGCCCAATGATCATGGGTTCAATTTCAGGATGATTAATATTAGCTGGGATAATTGCTCGACCTCTAGCCACTTCTGATCGTACAAACTCTAGGGTAATTTCATCAGGTAGCTGAGCACCGAAAGATTGACCAGGATGTTGTCTAAAGCATTGTGCTTTATATTCAGATAGTCGCTGATTTTCTCTAATTGCTATAAATTCCATCTCAGGAGTGATTATCCCTTGTCTGGCGTAGTGCATTTGGCTAACATTGCGATCCTTTTGTGCTTGCCGAGGCAGTTTTTTATTTGGAAATCGTAA
This sequence comes from Candidatus Nitrosacidococcus sp. I8, assembly GCF_945836005.1. Lineage (NCBI taxonomy): Bacteria > Pseudomonadati > Pseudomonadota > Gammaproteobacteria > Chromatiales > Chromatiaceae > Candidatus Nitrosacidicoccus > Candidatus Nitrosacidicoccus urinae. The sequence continues at coordinate 168,447 of NZ_OX241534.1, forward strand.
ATAATCTAAGCTAGAATCATTGGCTTGTTGGTAGCTATATTGAGAATTAGTTTGGGATAATAGTTGGGTATCTTTCCGATCTTCAATCCAAGGGTTGCGAATTTCAGTTAACCCTTTTCTAATATCAATAGAAGCTTGTGGATTAGTGTAGGGACCAGAGGTATCATACACGGTGAGTGGTAGATTTTTTTCTTTTCCATTACTATGTTGTGTATCGGAGAGAGTGATTTCCCGCATAGGGACTTGGATATCAGGACGACTGCCAGTAACATAAATTTTTTGGGAATTAGGAAATGGTTGGATAGCATTCTCATCTACTCGTGCTTGAGTAGATAAAAATTTTTCTAGGATAGCACTCATGACTTATCTCCATTCAGGTTTTTATATGATAAAACCGGCAGTATTACTGGGAAGATATAAGTAACTATCAGCTTTCCTACGCCAGTATTAACCGGATCAGGTTCAAAGGGACTCTCTCAGCCGAATGATTCACTCGACACCCCTAGCGAAAAACGATTTTAAAGCTATTACGATAAATGATTTATAAATAATTTTCTATATTCATAAGATAATAGTAAGCATAGATCAATATTACACTAGTGATTAATTTTTCAACGCTTGAGAATATATTTTCTCTCCTAATTATTAATTTTGGATTTTTTTATCTATGAAAGCCTTAGTAGTAGGTGGTGGAGGGCGTGAGCATGCATTGGCATGGAAGCTTGCTCAGTCATCCCAAATAAGCCAAGTTTATGTAGCACCGGGTAATCCAGGAACAGCATTGGAATTTAAAGTCAAAAATATTCCAATTAAAGCAGATGATGTCGTTACTTTGGTTAATTTTGCTTTATCAGAACAAGTTAAGTTTACCCTAGTAGGTCCGGAAGCTCCTTTAATGCTAGGGATTGTAGATACTTTTGAAAAGGCTGGTTTGAATTGTTTTGGACCTCATCGATTAGCCGCTCGTCTAGAAGAATCAAAATCTTTTGCAAAAAGTTTTTTAACCCGCCATGGTATTCCCACCGCACGGTATCAAGTATTTGATATAAAACTTATAAATCGAGCAGTCGAATATATCTATAGCCAAACCATGCCTATTGTTATTAAAGCAGATGGTTTAGCAGCGGGAAAGGGGGTGATTATTGCCCATAGCCATGAGGAAGCGGTTGATGCAGTGCAAAGCATTTTACTAGATAATATATTTGGTGAAGCAGGTAAACAAATTGTCATAGAAGAATTTTTGGCTGGAGAGGAAGCTAGTTTTATTGTAATGGCGGATGGCAAAAATATTTTGCCTTTTGCTAGCTCTCAGGATCATAAGGCACGAGATAATATGGATAAAGGTCCCAATACAGGGGGGATGGGAGCTTATTCTCCAGCTCCAGTAATTACCGAAGCAATTTATCATCGAGTTATTGAAGAGATTATACTGCCTACTATACATGGGATGGCAAAAGAAGGACATCCTTATAAAGGCTTTTTATACGCAGGCTTAATGATTGATGAAACTGGCACCCCTAAAGTGTTAGAGTATAATTGCCGTTTTGGCGATCCTGAAACGCAACCCATTATGATGCGGTTACAATCGGATTTAGCTGAATTGTGTATGAAGGCTATAGAGGGAAATTTAGATAAAACTTCTATAGAGTGGGATTCTAAAGCTGCATTAGGGGTAGTTATGGCAGCAAAAGGTTATCCTAGCTCTTATCCGATAAATGATCTAATTTATGGATTGCCTCTATCTAAGTTTGATGGTATGAGTAAAGTATTTCATGCAGGTACCATTGAAAAAGAAGGGCGTATCTTAACGGCTGGCGGGCGAGTACTATGTGTATGCAGCTTAGGTGATTCTATCACTGAAGCCCAAAGAACAACTTATAGTCTTGTACAGAAAATTACATGGCAAAATAGCTATTATCGTACAGATATTGGATATCGTGCCATTGCTAGAGAAAATAATTTATAAGAAACACATAAAAATAATTAAAAATTTTTATTTAGTCCATTTCATTTAGGAGAAATTGATGTCCGTAGCACATCCCATTATCGCTGTAACTGGTTCATCAGGGGCAGGTACTTCCACTGTGAAGCATGCTTTTAATGATATGTTCCGTCGGGAAGATATTAAACCTGTAGTCATTGAGGGAGATAGTTTTCATCGCTATGATCGGCAAGCAATGAAAGAGAAAACTGCAGAATACGAAGCTCAAGGGAAGATACTTACTCATTTTGGTCCAGATGCTAATGAGCTAGATAAGTTAGAGGCTTTATTTAAAGAGTATTCAGATCATGGTACAGGAAAGAAACGTTTATATGTCCATGATGATAAGGAAGCAGCACTCTATGGTCATGCTCCAGGTACATTTACCTCATGGGAGCCTATAGATCCGGATAGTCATTTACTTTTCTACGAAGGATTACATGGGGGAATCATTACTGATCAAGTTAATGTAGCCCGCCATGTAGATTTACTTATAGGGGTTGTACCTGTTGTTAATTTAGAGTGGATTCAAAAAATTCATAGGGATTGCCTCAATCGGGGCTATTCATCCGAGGCAGTAGTGCAAATTATTCTAAAGCGGATGCCAGATTATGTACACTATATTTGTCCGCAGTTTACCCATACCCATATTAATTTTCAAAGAGTCCCCCTGGTAGATACCTCTGATCCTTTTATCGCCAGAGATATTCCTACCCCAGATGAAAGTAATGTAGTAATTCGGTTTAGGAATCCCCATATGGCTGATTTCCCTTATTACCTAAAGATGCTCAATGGCTCGTTTATGTCCCGAGCAAATACTATTGTAGTACCTGGAGGGAAGATGGGACTAGCCATGGAAGTAGTACTCACCCCTATTATTCATGACATCATGGCAAGAAAACAGGAGCATAGCTAATTTTATGGCGGCAGCTCTAAATATACCTATACGGGTTGCCGCCTCTACCATTCGTAATGGCGGGGTTATTGCTTATCCTACAGAGAGCGTTTTTGGTTTAGGTTGCGAGCCTCTAAATAAAAAGGCAGTGGATCGAATATTACATATTAAAGATCGTCCTAAAACTAAGGGATTAATTGTTATTGCTGCTAATTTTTCTCAGTTACAACCCTACTTGCTTCCTCTACCCAATGAAATTAAGGATCGGCTAGTTAAGACCTGGCCAGGTCCAACTACTTGGCTACTACCTGCTAAACCAAGTATACCTTCTTGGTTAAGAGGAAAACATAATACGCTTGCAGTACGGGTAACTAATCACCCTTTAGTCATTGCCTTGTGCGAGACAGTAAATAGTGCAATTATCTCTACCAGTGCTAATCGTACTAGACAACCGCCAGCAAGAACTACCTTTCAGGTATATAAGTGCTTCCATAAACAGGTTGACTTTATTCTTAAGGGGGAAACCAGCGGTAGAGTCAATCCTAGCGATATTTTTGATGGAAAGACAGGAAAACAAATACGCTAAAATACATCCTATCTTTGATTAGGATAAGCATATAAACAGGTTTTTCATAATAGAGTATGGATTCTAATATTGATGTTGCTATAGTTAAAAGCTATTTACTTAATTTACAAGATAAAATCTGTAACACATTAGCACAGGAAGATGGTGCTACTCACTTCATTGAGGATAACTGGCAGCGATCAATCGGTGGCGGTGGAGGACGTACTAGAGTATGTACTAATGGAGCAATTTTAGAGCAAGGTGGTGTTAATTTTTCCCATGTTTTCGGAGAAAATCTTCCCCCATCAGCAACAGCTCAACGACCTGAGCTTTCAGGCAGAAGATATGAAGCTTTAGGGATCTCTCTTGTTATTCACCCTCGTAATCCTTATATACCTACGTCCCATGCAAATGTACGTTTTTTTGTAGCAACTAAAGAAAATACTACTCCTTTATGGTGGTTTGGAGGAGGGTTTGATTTAACCCCTTATTATCCTTTTGAAGAGGATGCAATTCACTGGCATCAGGTTGCACAGAAAGCTTGCATGCCTTTTGGGGATTCAGTCTATGATCAGTATAAGAAATGGTGCGATAAGTATTTTTACTTAAAACACCGAGATGAAACTCGAGGTGTAGGTGGCTTATTCTTTGACGATTTAAATGAATGGGGATTTGATCGTTGTTTTAGTTTTATGAAAAGTGTAGGTGATCATTATTTATCTGCTTACCTGCCCATTGTACAGCGACGTAAAAATATAGCCTACGGAGATCGGGAACGGGACTTTCAACTCTATCGTAGAGGACGATATGTAGAATTTAATCTGCTCTACGATCGGGGAACTCTATTTGGGATTCAATCTGGTGGTCGTACCGAATCTATCTTAATGTCATTACCACCACTAGTTAAATGGCATTATGATTGGAAACCAGAGTTTGGAACACCGGAATATTCACTTTATGAAAAATTTCTTCGTCCTCAAAATTGGCTAGCAATGATTAAAAATTAAAGCTTTGCTGTCGCCAAGCCTCATAAATTACAATAGCTACAGCATTAGATAGGTTTAAACTTCGACTATGAGGCAACATAGGAATTTTTAGAATTTGATCTTTGGATAAAGTACTTAAAACCTCTTTAGGAAGCCCTCTAGTTTCAGGACCAAATAATAGGGCATCATTAGGTTTAAATTGTACTTGATAGTAGGGTTGCTGTCCTTTAGTAGAACAAGCCCATATATGATCTATTTTTGTGCTAGATAGAAAAGAGGATAAATTTGGATGTACCTTTATTTCTGCCCACTCATGGTAATCAAGCCCAGCACGACGTAGCTGTTTATCATTGAGTGTGAACCCTAAAGGTTCAATTAAATGCAGATAAGATCCTGTATTGGCACATAAACGAATAATATTCCCAGTATTTGGTGGAATTTCAGGTTCGAATAAAACAATATGAAACATAAGTAATAATCTAAATTAATCCATGACTGAATCGTTACCAAGTGCAGATATAAATAAAACAAATCTAAGTCAGTTAAAAGTAGATTTTTGCGGACTTAATCTACAAAGCCCTATTGTATTGCTCTCAGGTTGTGTTGGCTTTGGGGAAGAATATACTCGAGTAGTTGGATTTTCTAATCAAGATGTAGGGGCAGTTTGTCTTAAAGGAACCACCGCAAAACCTCGGCTAGGAAATAACCCTCATCGAGTTTACGAAACCCCCGCAGGGATGTTAAATGCTATTGGGTTACAAAATCCGGGAGTTGATTATGTGGTTAAGCACATTCTACCAGAATTAGACTTTAGTGAAACCTACTATATTGCTAATGTCTCTGGTGCGACCCTTGAAGAATATGTGGAAGTTACTCGCTGTTTTGATGATTCCCCAATTAGTGCGATTGAAATTAATATCTCTTGTCCTAATGTAAAAGAAGGGGGAGTTATTTTCGGTAACGATCCTAATATGTCTGCTAGGGTGGTTGAGGCTTGCCGCAAAGTAACTTCTAAACCACTTATTACTAAACTCTCTCCAAATCAAACTTCTATTGAAGAAAATGCTCGCCGTTGCCTTGAAGCAGGAACAGATGCCTTTGCAGTTATTAATACTTTAACTGGCATGAGTATTGATATTGAAAATAGAGTCCCATTTTTGGGTAATGTCCAAGGAGGATTATCTGGTCCTGCAATTAAACCTATTGCACTACTTAAGGTATATCAGGTCTACCAAGTATGTAAGAAACACAATGTACCAATTATTGGTCAAGGAGGTATTACCTCTGCTAGAGATGCTCTGGAGTTTCTTATTGCTGGGGCCACTACAATAGGTATTGGGACTGCTTTATTTTATGATCCGTTGATTTGCCCTAAAATCAATGCCGGTATTATAGGTTATATGGAAAAATATGGTTTTACACATATTGATCAGATTATAGGTAACTTACATAGTGGGACAATGACATGCTAGAAATAGAGAAGATTACTTAGTTAAATAACTTTAGCACTAAATCTATCCTCCTTCATAAACTAGCTAAGATAAGAGATAATGGATTTTAATCATCTATCCCGTCAAAGCTTTTATGCTTGGCTTAACACCTCTTCAGGTATACGTTTATTAGAAGAGGAACAATTAGAACTTGGCAATATCCTTCCTAGCTTATTTGGATATCATATTGTTCAGCTAGGATCTCTAAGCCAAGAGATAAATCTGTTATCTTCCAGTTATATTTTAGATCAAATTATTGTAGATACAGAAATATCGAAAGAATTTCAGATGCCTAGTATTATCTCCAAAATAGATATTTTGCCTTTTGGTTCTGAAACCATAGATGTTGTGTTACTACCTCATACGTTAGAATATGCCTCTAGCCCTCACTTTTTATTACAAGAGGTACAGCGGGTATTAATCCCTAATGGTACATTAATTATTTTGGGCTTAAATCCATGGAGTTTTCTAGGGATTCGTCGCTTTTTTCCCTATAAGGGTGAGCAAATACCTTGGTATGGACACTATTATAGTCTAACTCATATTCAAAGATGGCTAGCTTTATCGGGGTTTAAAGTGGTAAGATCCCGTTATTTTTTATTTCATTCGACCACAAAATATTCTAGATTAATAAAAAATTTATATTCTTTGGCTAATACTAAACGTTACTTATCTCCTTTTTTTTTCGAAGGTTATTTGCTTATTGCCAATAAGCAAGTAGTTCGCTTAAATCCAGTAGATCTTAAATGGGAAAAACAAGGTGGTGTGGAAGTATCGGGAATAGTAGAGCCAGTAGCACAAGTGCATTTTTATGATTGAGAAAATAAAAATTTTTACAGACGGAGCTTGTTTAGGAAACCCAGGTCCTGGTGGCTGGGGTGCTCTGATTTGTTATCAAGGAAAAAAAGAAGAAATATCTGGAGCTGAATTTGATACCACCAATAACCGTATGGAGCTTACTGCTGCTATTAGAGCACTTAATAAAGCACTAGAGTTAGCACCTAATTCAATTGATATTACTACTGATTCTGAGTATTTACGCCAAGGAATTACCCAGTGGATTTTTAATTGGAAACAGCGAGGATGGAAAACAAATCAAAACCGATCTGTAAAGAATATAGATTTATGGCAAAAGCTTGATGAAATTGTTACACAGTATAAAAAAATAGAATGGCATTGGGTGCGCAGCCATAACGGTCACCCGGAGAATGAGCGAGCAGATTCTATTGCAAGAAATGCAATTAAAAAAACTCATCCAGAAAATATAGATCGGCAAATTGTATTTGATACAGAAACCACTGGATTAAAGCCTGAAGAAGGGCATAGAGTGATTGAAATCGGCTGTATTGAAATCATTAATCGCCATAAAACAGGCAGTACATTTCATAGGTATATTAACCCAGGTCGAGAAATTGATGTAGAGGCAACAAAAATTCATGGGCTAACTAATGAGTTTTTAGTAAATCAACCATCTTTTTCAGAAATTGCTGATGATTTTGTTGCTTTTATTCGTGGATCAGAGCTAATTGCCCACAATGCTTCATTTGATATTAACTTCTTAAACATCGAATTAAAGAGGGTTAACACAGAATGGGAAGGGATAAATTCTTGCTGTGCAGTAATAGATACACTCCAGTTAGCACGACAGCGTCATCCAGGGCAAAAAAATAATTTAGATGCCCTATGTAAGCGTTATGGAATTGATAATACTCGTCGAGAACTACATGGTGCTCTTTTGGATTCAGAGCTACTTGCTGAAGTGTACCTAGCTATGACAAGAGGGCAGGAAGACTTAAAATTCGGAATAACTCGTTCTTCTTATGGGTATAAAAAAGAGCAGTCATATCAAGAGATTCACCGTATTTCAACTGATCGGGTAAAATTGAAAGTATTAGAACCAAATGAAGAGGAAAAGTTAGCTCATAAACAGTGGCTAGTAAATCATAGTACTTTTTCATGGTAGAAAGATTAATAAGTACTTAAATTTATGTTTCAATTAAATAATAATAACAATACAGTAATATTAAATGAACGCTCTCAATATATACTTAAAACAATTATAGAGTGCTATATACGAGATGGGGAACCTATCGGTTCAAGGATGCTCTCTCGGGAAAGTCAATTGGCTTTAAGCCCAGCAACTATTCGTAATACGATGGCTGATCTAGAAGAACTAGAACTGGTGTTTTCTCCTCATACCTCTTCTGGTAGAATCCCTACTTCTAAAGGGTATCGATTTTTTATTGATTCTCTACTTAACCCTAAAACTTTAAGCGTAGATTCTGTTCAGATACTTAAAACTCAGCTAGATGCGAATACTGATCCTCAGTCTCTATTAACTATTGCCTCGCAAATACTCTCAGAGATTAGCCGGTTTGCAGGAGTAGTGATGGTGCCTCGCCGAGAAAGCCGTACCTTAAGCCAAATAGAATTTTTACCTCTATCAGAAAATAGGGTACTTGCGGTTTTAGTGATTAATGAGTGTGAAATACAAAATCGTATTATTTATGTAACAAAGAAATATTCTATATCAGAGTTGCAGCAAGCTGCTAATTATCTCAACAGTATCTTTAAAGGTAAAGATCTATATGCTGTGCGTTGGCATTTAATTAAGGAAATGGCTGAAGTTCAGGAAAACGTAGATCAAATTATCCATACTGCAATGGAAGTAGCAAACCAAGTATTTTCAACTAACCAAACTAAAACAGAAGATTGTGTCGTAACTGGTCAAACAAATTTATTAGACTATATTGATTTTTCTGATAAAGAACGGCTACGACAATTATTTAATGCCTTTAATGAAAAACAAGATATTCTTCATTTACTCGATCAGTGCTTAAACGCAGATGGAATTCAAATTTTTGTTGGTGAAGAAACCGGCTATCAAGTTTTCAATGGCTGTAGTGTAGTAACTGCTCGTTATGGTGGGTCTAAGGGGGCTATTGGTGTTCTTGGAATTATTGGCCCTATCCGTATGGATTATGAGCAGGTTATTCCCCTAGTGGATATTACTGCCCAATTATTAGGTAACGCACTTAATCAGCACAGCTAGTTTGTAGCTAAAATCCATAATTTATTAAATTATTTTGGAGAATTAATATGATATCTGAAGAAACCACTTCTCCGGAAAAAAATCACAATCCTTCTAAAGTAGAAGAAAACCATATTGAAGAAACTCAAAATCAAGAATCCCTTTCCCATATTAGTGAGATAGAAGATCGCTTAACAGAAGCACTTAGTAAAGCGGACTCTAATTGGAATGAAGTATTGCGTGCAAAAGCTGATTTAGAAAATCAACGCCGCCGATATGAGAGGGAACTGGAAAAGGCGAGAAAGTATACTTTAGAGAAATTTGCTCAGGATTTACTCCCTTTAAGAGATAGTTTAGAGATGGGTTTATCTCAAGCACAGGAAGAAAATGCAAGTGTAGACATTTTACGAGAAGGTACAGAACTTATTCTTAAAGAATTTAATCAAATCACTGATCGTTTTGGAATCAAAGAAATAACTCCTGTAAATGAGCCTTTTAACCCTGAGTTCCATCAAGCAATATCTACCCAAGAGAGTGATGATTTCGATCCCAACACTGTCGTTGCCGTAGTACGCAAAGGTTATTTATTGAATGATCGCTTGTTACGACCTGCTATGGTAGTTGTCTCTAAATTAAGTAGAAAAACACCCTCTGATGAAGATCTAGAGACTTGAAATGAAAAAATATGCCCCAATAATAATAAATAGACAGGTTTTTAATTTCTTAAAATAAATAAAATAAATTTCTGGAGTAAATCAGTAATGGGAAAAATAATTGGTATCGATTTAGGAACAACAAACTCTTGTGTTGCCCTTATGGATGGGAATAGTCCTCGAGTTATCGAGAATTCTGAAGGAGATCGTACTACCCCTTCTGTAATTGCATTTACTAAAGATGATGAAACTTTAGTGGGTCAATCAGCAAAACGCCAAGCAATCACTAATCCCCAAAATACTCTCTACGCAATTAAGCGTCTTATTGGTCGTCGCTTTGATGAGGAAGTAGTGCAAAAGGACACTAAGCTTGTTCCTTATAAAATTGCTAAAGCAGATAATGGGGACGCTTGGGTAGAAGTCATGGGTAAAAAAATGGCTCCTCCTGAAATTTCTGCTAATGTGCTTCGCAAAATGAAAAAAACTGCAGAAGATTATTTAGGAGAGGAAATTACAGGAGCAGTAATTACAGTACCTGCTTACTTTAATGACTCCCAGCGGCAAGCGACTAAAGATGCTGGTCGAATTGCAGGGCTTGAAGTAAAAAGAATTATTAATGAGCCTACTGCTGCTGCCCTTGCGTATGGGCTAGATAAAAAGAAAAAAGGAGATCAAAAAATTGCAGTATATGATCTTGGTGGGGGTACTTTTGATGTCTCGATTATTGAAATTGCTGAAATAGAAGGAGAAAGCCAGTTTGAGGTACTTTCCACTAATGGAGATACTTTCCTTGGTGGTGAAGACTTTGATAAGCGTGTTATCGACTATATTTCTAGTGAATTTAAAAAAGAACAGGGGATTGATTTACTAGGCGATCCTTTAGCCATGCAACGCCTTAAAGATGCTGCTGAAAAAGCAAAAATAGAGCTCTCTTCCAGCCAGCAAACAGATATTAATTTGCCCTATGTTACTGCTGATGCTAGTGGGCCTAAGCATTTAAATGTTCGCTTAACACGGGCCAAACTAGAATCTTTAGTTGAAGATTTAATTACTCGTACCTTAACTCCATGTAAAATTGCACTTAAAGACGCAGGGCTAAGTGCTTCTGAGATTGATGAGGTGGTTTTAGTCGGTGGTCAAACCCGTATGCCTAAAGTACTGGAGGTAACTAAAGAATTCTTTGGGAAAGAGCCTCGTAAAGATGTTAATCCAGATGAAGCTGTAGCTATGGGTGCTGCAATTCAAGCAGGTGTACTTTCAGGAGATGTAAAAGAAGTACTATTACTTGACGTTACTCCGCTGTCCTTAGGCATTGAAACTTTAGGTGGGGTAATGACTAAACTCATAGAAAAAAACACTACAATTCCTACCCGTAAGGATCAAGTATTTTCAACTGCTGATGATAATCAAACAGCAGTTACAGTCCATGTACTGCAAGGGGAGCGAGAAAGAGCGGTAGATAATAAATCCCTTGGTCGGTTTGATCTAGTAGGAATTCCACCTGCTCCAAGAGGGATGCCTCAAATTGAAGTGGTATTTGATATTGATGCTAATGGTATTCTCAATGTTTCTGCTAAAGATAAAGCAACAGGTAAAGCGCAGTCTATTGTTATTAAAGCTTCTAGTGGATTGGGTGAGGAAGAGATTGAAAAGATGGTTCGAGATGCAGAATCTCATGCGGAAGAAGATAAAAAATTTAGAGAACTTATTGATATTAGAAATCAAGGAGATAGTTTAATCCACGCAACTGAAAAATCCTTAAGTGAAGTAAAGGATAAAATTTCAGCAGAGGAGAAAAGTGGTATAGAAAGTGCAATTGAAAATCTTAAAACTGCCATGAAAGGTGATAATAAGGATGCTATTGAAGCAAAACTTAAAGCACTTACAGAAGCATCTAGCAAGATGGCAGAGCATCTTTATGGTCAAAATCAAGGACAGAACGATGAGCATACTCATCATGATCACACCCATCATGAACATAAACCAGGAAATGAAAATATTGTAGATGCAGACTTTGAAGAAGTTAAGGAAGATAAAAAATAACTACTTTATTACAACTATTTTAAAAACTGCACCAAATTAAAAATTAGTGACTTAAAGCATGGCGAAACGTGATTACTATGAAGTTTTAGGTATTTCTAAACAAGCTTCGGAAGGGGAAATTAAAAAATCCTATCGAAAGTTAGCTATGAAATACCATCCAGACCGTAATCCGGATAGTAAAGAGGCTGAGGAGAAGTTTAAGGATATCCAAGAAGCCTATGATGTGCTTTCCGATTCAAAAAAACGCATGGCCTATGATCAAATGGGCCATGCAGGGGTGGGTGCTGGAGGATATGGTGCAGGTGCTAATGTTAATGATATTTTTGGCGATATCTTTGGTGATATCTTTGGTGCATCTAGGGGTGGTGGGCAACAAGCTTATCGAGGATCTGATTTACGTTATAATCTAACTATTACCTTAGAAGAGGCTGTTGCAGGTACTACCGCAAAAATTCGTCTCCCTACTTATGTAGAATGTAAAATATGCCATGGTAGTGGAGCAAAACCAGGGACTTCTCCCACTACATGCCCCACTTGTAACGGTCATGGGCAAGTGCGGATGCAGCAAGGGTTTTTCTCTCTGCAACAAACTTGTCAGCGATGCCATGGTACCGGTCAAATTATTAGCACACCTTGCGGATCGTGTCATGGACAGGGTAGGGTAAAAGAGCACAAAATTCTCTCAGTTAAAATTCCTGTTGGAGTAAATACTGGTGATAGGATTCGTTTAGCTGGCGAAGGAGAAGCAGGTGAACACGGTGGATCAGCAGGTGATTTGTATGTAGAAGTTCAAATTAAAGATCACCCTATTTTTTCTCGAGAGGGGGATAATCTACACTGCGAAGTCCCAGTCAATATAATTACAGCGGCTTTAGGTGGTACCTTAGAGGTTCCTACTTTAACAGGGAAAGCTGCTTTAAAAATTCCTGCTGGCGCTCAAACTGGGCAAGCTTTTCGTTTAAGAGGAAAAGGAGTTACTCCTGTACATGGAGGATCAGTCGGCGATCTTTTATGTAAAATCATGGTAGAGACGCCGGTAAATCTAAATACAGAGCAAAAAGAGCTTTTGCAGAAACTTGGAGATTCTATAGGGCAAAATACAAGTCATAGCCCTAAACACCATTCTTGGCTAGAGAGAGTGAAGAATTTTTTTGAAGAAATAAAGCCTTAGTGGTAATTTTAAAATAATAACTATGATTCGAGTAGCAATTACAGGTGTAGCTGGACGCATGGGGCGTTCACTAGTTCAAGCAGGTCATCAAGATAAAAATATTATGATTAGTGCTGCTAGCGAGCATCCTGACAGCCCCTTTATTGGTGAGGATATTGGGGTATTAGCTGGTGTAGGCATATTGCAAGTATCGATTATTACTCATCTAGCTGAGAAAAAAGAAGATTTTGATCTCATTATTGATTTTACCCGCCCAGAAGTATCACTAGCACATCTTCAAGTATGTGAGGAAAATGCTAAACCTATAGTCATAGGTACTACTGGATTTACTTCAGATCAGTATCAAGAGATAATTAAAGCATCCCATCGTATCCCTATTGTTTTTGCACCTAATATGAGTGTAGGAGTTAACCTATGTTTGAAATTATTAGAAATAACTGCACGTGTTTTAGGGAAAGAAGCGGATATTGAAATTATAGAGGCCCATCACAGGCATAAATCTGATTCTCCTTCAGGAACTGCACTTCGTATGGGGGATGTTATTGCTCAAGAACTTAATCTAGATTTAAATTCATGTATAGTATCGGGTCAGCGCAAATCTAGAGATGAGGAATCTAAAACGATAGGATTCTCTTCTCTCCGAATAGGTGATACTCCTGGGGAACATACCGTTGTGTTTGCAATGGAGGGAGAGCGGGTAGAAATTAGTCATAAAGCACTTAATCGAATGATTTTTGCTTATGGAGCAATAAGAGCAGCTAATTGGGTAATAGATAAATCTCCAGGTTTATACAATATGCAAAATGTGCTTGATTTTTCATAATTTTATTCTCAATCTTAGAGAAATTACTTGTACGTAAGAATGAGAATATCTTAGGTTATAATTCAGTTATTTCTAATATTTGTTTTTTTGGCAATTTTTTGGGGTGTGAGGTAGGCAACTACTCACTTAAGTAAAATTAATTATATAATTTAGGGGGTAATAATGCCTTCTCGCAGAGAGCTAGCTAATGCTATCCGTGCGTTGAGCATGGATGCAGTGCAAAAAGCAAAATCTGGTCATCCAGGAGCACCTATGGGGATGGCAGATATTGCTGAAGTATTATGGAATGATTTTCTCCGCCATAATCCAAATAACCCTCATTGGGCTAACCGTGATCGTTTTGTCCTTTCTAATGGTCATGGATCCATGTTACTTTATTCCTTACTTCACTTAACGGGTTATAAAGTTACTTTAGAGGATCTTAAGCAATTTCGTCAACTTCATTCGAAAACACCAGGGCATCCAGAATATGGCCATACACCGGGTGTTGAAACAACGACTGGTCCTTTAGGTCAGGGTATTAGTAATGCGGTAGGAATGGCTCTTGCCGAGAAAATACTTGCGACTCACTTTAATCGTGATGGTCATGACGTTGTTAATCATCATACTTATGTTTTCCTAGGTGATGGGTGCATGATGGAGGGTATTTCCCATGAATCATGCTCTTTAGCTGGAACATTTGGGTTAGGGAAGCTTATTGCTTTTTACGACGATAATGGTATCTCTATTGATGGTCATGTAAAAGGATGGTTTACAGATGACACACCAAAACGCTTTGAAGCTTATGGTTGGCACGTGATTCGTGGTGTAGATGGGCATAATTCAGAATCTATCCGCCAAGCTGCTCTAGAAGCACAATTAGTTACAGATAAGCCTACCTTAATTTGTTGTAAAACAATTATTGGTTTTGGCTCTCCCCACTTAGCAGGCACCCATGATTGTCATGGATCACCGTTAGGGGATGCTGAAATTGCTGCCACTCGAGAAAAATTAGGATGGCATTATCCACCTTTTGAAATTCCAAGTGAAATTTCCAATAGCTGGAATGCTACAGAAAAAGGAGCGACAGCTGAAAAAGCTTGGAATGAAAAGTTCTCGGCGTATAAATCAGCTTATCCAGAGCTTGCTGCAGAATTCGAGCGCCGATTAGCAAGAAAGCTCCCAAAAAATTGGGAGGAAAAAGCAATGGAAGCTATTCTTACCGCTGATGTTAAAGCAGAAAAAGTGGCTACTCGTAAAGCTTCCCAAAATGCTATTGAAGCCTATGCCCATATTTTACCTGAACTTCTTGGTGGATCTGCAGACTTAACAGGATCTAATCTAACTAACTGGTCTGGCTCTAAGGAAATAACTAGAAGCGACGATACGGGTAATTACATCCACTACGGAGTACGAGAGTTTGGGATGTCTACCATTCTCAATGGAATCTCTGTCCATGGAGGGTTTATCCCTTATGGTGGTACATTTTTAATGTTCTCCGATTATGCTCGTAATGGAATACGGGTCGCTGCACTTATGCGTACACAAAGTATTTTTGTTTACACCCATGATTCTATTGGTTTAGGAGAAGATGGTCCGACCCATCAGGCAGTAGAGCAGGCAGCTACTTTACGGTATATTCCTCATATGTCCGTATGGCGTCCATGTGATACAGTAGAAACTCTAGTTGCATGGAAAATAGCCATTGAGCATACTAATGGTCCAACTGCATTATTATTAAGCCGCCAAGGACTGCCCTGTCAGAAAAGAACTCCTGAGCAAATAAAAAATATTACTCGTGGAGGATATATTCTTCGTGATTGTGAAGGTACTCCGGATTTAATTATTATTGCAACAGGTTCTGAAGTAGAATTAGCAGAAAAAGCATTTGAATCTCTCTCTAATAGCGGAATTAAAACAAGAGTAGTTTCTATGCCTTCGACAGA
The DNA here is from genome assembly GCF_945836005.1 of Candidatus Nitrosacidococcus sp. I8. Taxonomy (NCBI): domain Bacteria; kingdom Pseudomonadati; phylum Pseudomonadota; class Gammaproteobacteria; order Chromatiales; family Chromatiaceae; genus Candidatus Nitrosacidicoccus; species Candidatus Nitrosacidicoccus urinae. Next base: position 184,010 of record NZ_OX241534.1, read on the forward strand.
TGCTTTTGATAATCAAGATGAATCCTACAGAGAATCTGTATTACCCATTAAGGTGAAGGCTCGCATTGCAGTAGAATCTGGAATTCCAGATTATTGGCGAAAATATGTAGGGCTGGAAGGTAAAGTACTCGGAGTAGATACTTTTGGGGAATCAGCACCGGCTGAGCAGGTATATAAATATTTTGGATTGACTGTAGAAAATCTAACTACAGTTGCAAAAAATTTGGTTTCATAGTTAAAAATCCGCATTTTTCATAAATTAGTGTTTGCGGTATTTTGGGGTAGCTTTATTAAAAAAATACGGAGAAAATCATGACAATAAGAGTCGCAATTAACGGTTACGGCCGCATTGGTCGCAATGTTTTGCGTGCTTTGTACGAGCACCATCGTACTGGCGAAATTCAAATAGTAGCAATTAATGATCTAGGCGATACGAAAACAAATGCTCATCTGACTAAATATGATACAGTTCACGGTAAATTTCCTGGAAAGGTATCTGCTGAGGACGATCATTTACTAGTCAATGGGGATAAAATTAAGGTTATTGCCGAAAGGGATCCTTCTAAGCTACCTTGGGGAGAGTTACGCATAGATGTAGTCCATGAATGTACTGGGCTATTTACTTCAAAAGAGAAAGCAGGGGCTCATATCAAGGCAGGAGCCAAAAAAGTAATTATTTCCGCTCCTGGTGGTAAAGATGTAGATGCTACTATTGTCTATGGAGTTAATCATCACACTCTAAAAGCTTCTGACACTATTATTTCTAATGCATCTTGCACTACTAATAGTTTAGCACCCTTAGTAAAGGTGCTCCAGGATGGTATCGGAATTCATCATGGATTAATGACGACTATTCACTCTTATACTAATGATCAAGTATTAACTGATGTATATCATACTGATCTCCATCGAGCACGAGCTGCTACCCATTCAATGATTCCCACAAAAACAGGAGCAGCTGCAGCAGTGGGGCTCGTACTACCAGAATTAAATGGTAAATTAGATGGTTTTGCTATACGAGTACCAACTATCAACGTTTCTTTAGTTGATCTTGTCTTTGTTGCTTGTCGTGATACGACTAAAACTGAAATTGATGGGATGATGCGTGAAGCTGCTGAGGGTAGCTTGAAAGATGTACTAGGCTATAATGATATACCTTTAGTTTCTATAGATTTTAATCATGATCCTTGTTCTTCAACTTACGAATCAACACTGACTAAAGTGATGCAAGGCAATCTAGTAAAAGTGCTTGCTTGGTATGATAATGAGTGGGGTTTTTCCAATCGCATGTTGGATACTACCGTTGCATTAATGAACGCTAAGTAATTTATAAAAATAGTTAGGGGTTAGAGAAAATATTATTCTTTAACCTCTATATGTTTAGGAGAATGAGCTTCGTGTCAATATTGAAAATGATGGATGTAGACTTAACTGGGAAACGAGTCCTAATTCGTGAAGATCTGAATGTACCATTAAAGGATGGTAGGATCACGGACGATACTCGTATTCGAGCTTCTTTGCCAACCATACAGCGGGCAATTAAATCAGGAGCTAAAGTTATGCTCATGTCTCATTTAGGACGTCCATCAGAAGGAGTATTTGATGCAGCGTTTTCTCTAGCTCCAGTAGCAAAGTACCTAACCCAATTACTAGGTCAAGAAATACTTTTAGTTAAAGATTGGTTAAATGGCATTTCCTTAAATGAAGGGCAGGTTGTACTTTGCGAGAATGTCCGATTTAATCAAGGTGAAAAAAAATGTGATGAGGATTTGTCTAAAAAAATGGCGAATCTTTGTGATATTTATGTAATGGATGCTTTTGGTAGTGCTCATCGTGCTCAAGCCTCTACCTACGGTGTAGCAAAATATGCTCCTATAGCTTGTGCTGGTCCTCTTCTTGCTAAAGAGTTAGAAGCACTAGGAAGAGCATTAGATAATCCTGCAAAACCTATGGTAGCTATTGTAGGGGGATCTAAAGTATCTACGAAACTTACAGTACTTGAGACACTATCAAAAATAGTTGATCAGCTGATAGTAGGCGGAGGAATTGCAAATACTTTTATCGCTGCCGAAGGACATAATATTGGTAAATCTCTCTATGAAGCAGATTTAGTAGAAACTGCTGCTCAATTAGCGAGCGAGGCTAAAGCAAGGGGAAGCAATATTCCTGTACCAGTAGATGTCGTTTGCGGTAAAGAGTTTTCAGAAAATACACCCGCTAGCCTTAAATCTGTTAGTGAGGTTACTAATGATGACATGATTTTTGATATCGGGCCAAAAACTTCTAAACAATTTGCAGATATATTAAAAACTGCAGGAACTATCATTTGGAATGGTCCAGTCGGTGTATTTGAATTTGATCAGTTTGGAGAAGGAACAAAAGAGCTATCTCTAGCTATTGCAGAGAGTTCTGCTTTTTCCATTGCCGGAGGGGGAGATACTTTAGCTGCGATTAGTAAATATGGAATTAGTGATAAAATTTCTTATATTTCTACTGGTGGAGGGGCATTCTTAGAGTTTTTAGAAGGAAAGAAATTGCCTATTATTAGTATTCTTGAAGAGCGGGCAAAATAAGTAGCTAGATTTAATTATATTTATAATTTTAAAATTTTATTTGGTAATAGCTATCATCTGCTATGTTAATCAGACGTACTAAAATCGTTGCGACCTTAGGGCCTGCTACAGACGATCCTAAAATTATTGATCAACTGATTGAAGCAGGGATTAATGTAGCTCGTCTAAATTTTTCCCATGGGAATCATGAACTGCACCGGAAAAGGGCAGAGCTCATAAGAACACGTGTTCAAGCTCATGGAAAACATGTTGGTATTTTAGTAGATTTACAAGGGCCAAAAATAAGAATTGCTAAATTTAAAGAAGGAAAAATATATTTAGAAGATAATGCTCGGTTTGCTTTAGATGTAAATTTACCAGAAAATGAAGGTGATGAAACTCAAGTTGGTGTTGATTATAAAGCATTAGCAGATGATGTAAGTTCGGGCGATACTTTACTACTCGATGATGGTCGGATTACTCTATGGGTAGAAGAAGTTTCTGGGTCTAGAATTAATTGCCGTGTTGTGATCGGTGGTTACTTATTAAATAATAAAGGAATTAATCGCCAAGGAGGAGGGCTCTCAGCTAAAGCACTTACTGATAAAGATCGAAGAGATATCCAGCATGCTGCTGATCTTCAAGCAGATTATTTGGCTATCTCTTTTCCCCGAAGTGCCGCTGACGTTAATGAAGCAAAAACATTATTCCAAGCCGCAGGCGGTAAAGGGGGTATTGTCGCTAAAATTGAGCGGGCTGAAGCTTTAGAGCAGTTGGAAGAAATTATCCATGCTTCTGCTGCAGTCATGGTTGCTCGAGGAGATCTAGGGGTTGAAATTGGTGATGCAGCACTACCTCCTGTACAAAAAAATATTATTCACTTAGCAAGAGAGCTAAATCGGGTTGTTATCACAGCTACCCAAATGATGGAATCCATGATTACAAATCCTATTCCAACTCGTGCTGAGGTATCAGATGTAGCCAATGCAGTTTTAGATGGAACAGATGCCGTTATGCTCTCAGCAGAAACTGCATCTGGGAATTATCCAGTAAAAGCAGTGGCTGCTATGGATAGAATCTGCCGTGAAACAGAAAAACAAAGGCAGATTACTGCATCAAATCATCGAATAAATACTCGGTTCCGTAAAGTAGATGAGGGAATCGCTATGGCTGCCATGTATCTAGCTAACCATTTTGACGTGAAAGCTATTGCCGCTTTAACTGAGTCTGGAGCTACTCCTTTATGGATGTCCAGAATCAGCTCCGGTATACCCATATATGCTTTATCACCTCATGTAGAAACCCGCAGCAGAGTAACCCTGTATCGTGGTGTTTATCCTATAAGTTTTTATCCAAAACCTACAGGATGTGGTGCAGTTGATTGTGAGGCTATTGATAGGGAAGCAATTAATGAATTACAGCGAAGAGGGGCAGTACATGAAGGAGATTGGGTCCTTATTACTCAGGGGGATCTGGCTGGAGTACAGGGAAGCACCAATACTATGCGTGTTATTCGAGTAGGTGATGAACCCGCTTTGATACCAATTACATAAACAGTTTAGCAATTTATTGATAAAACTGCCCCCTAAAAACATTAGGAGGCTACTTTAATAATTACAAGAGGGTAAATAATGGCTTTAATAACATTACGTCAATTATTAGATTATGCTGCAGAGCATAATTTTGGTGTCCCTGCATTTAATGTAAATAATATGGAACAGGTTCATGCAATTATGCAAGCAGCTGAAGCTGTTGATAGTCCTGTGATTATGCAAGCTTCTGCAGGTGCTAGATCTTATGCAGGCGAACCATTTTTACGTCACCTCATTGAAGCAGCGGTAGAACAATATCCTTACATTCCTATCTGTATGCATCAAGACCATGGATCAGAACCTGCCGTTTGTGTACGTTCTATCCAATCTGATTTTACCTCAGTAATGATGGATGGTTCTTTAATGGCAGATATGAAAACCCCATCTAGCTATGAATATAATGTAAATGTCACCCGCCAAGTCTCAGAAATGGCCCATAGTTGTGGTGTTTCTGTGGAAGGGGAGCTAGGTTGCTTAGGTTCTTTAGAAACAGGTATGGCAGGAGAAGAAGATGGATCAGGAGCGGAAGGTAAGCTGCATCATAGCCAATTGTTAACCGATCCAGAAGAAGCTGCAGATTTTGTCAAAAAAACTAAAGTAGATGCTCTTGCTATCGCTATTGGTACAAGCCATGGAGCCTATAAATTCACTAAGCCGCCTACTGGGGAGACTTTAGCGATTAGTCGGGTCAAAGAAATTCATGCACGAATTCCTGATACTCATTTAGTCATGCACGGATCTAGCTCTGTACCACAAGACTGGCTAAAAATTGTTCACGAGTTTGGCGGAGATATTGGTGAAACTTATGGTGTGCCTGTGGAAGAAATTCAAGAGGGTATTCGCCATGGGGTGCGTAAAGTTAATATTGACACCGATTTACGTTTAGCTGTTACTGGAGCAATCCGTAAACATCTTGCTCAAAATCCAAAGAATTTTGATCCTAGAAAATATCTTAAAGTTACTACAATTGCGATGAAAGATATTTGCCAAGCCAGATATGAAGCATTTGGATCGGCAGGTCATGCATCAAAAATTAAGCCTATTTCCCTTGAAGAGATGACTAAACGCTATACAAGCGGTAGCTTAAATCCTCGAGTAAATTAGACAAAATAATAAAATTTATTTAGCCTATTATTGGCTAACCTTAAGATAGCAGAAGGATTTATCTTCCTTCTTGCTATCTCATTGTTTTAGTACATCACAGTTTCCCACCTGCATGAATTGCCCTAAGTGTAATATCCCTACGAGTATTGAGCAAAGTTTTTGTTTAAACTGCACTACCTTATTTGATACACAAAATCAGAGAAAAAAGGAAGTTAAACTACACTCTTTAGTTATAGAAGCGGGACAGAATCAGCAATCTTATCCATGGCGACGATACTTTGCTCGAAGTATTGACATCATCCTAGTGAGTGCTGTATTAAGTTATTTTTTCAAAGATTTTGGGCTAGAGAATTATAGTAGTGAGGGTATTTTTCTAATTTTATTCTATACTCTTATCGGCACTTTATTACTTCTTATAGTATATGAAGCTTTATTTCTAAATAAAGTAGGTACTACTTTAGGGAAATGGCTATTTGGAATTAAAGTTCAACATTCAAATGGTGAAAACCTTTCTTTTTTGGTAGGGATAAAGCGCTCTTTACTCGCCAATATTATGGGATCGGGGCTTTATATCTTTAGTCAATTTCACTATTATATCCAATTAAAAAAAACGAATACTACTCCATGGGATAGGGCCACTAATGCTAGTATTCAATACCAGTGGAGTTTATGGCGAGCAACCATTGCCTATTCGTCTCTTATTTTAATTAATATTACACTTGTGCTTGCTTCATTAGCCTATATAAATAAGCTTTTGAATGAACTAGGATTACCTCCATTCTAGTCTATCTTATTTTTTAATATTATGGATTGCCCTAAATGCAACGTTACTATTGATACAAGTATAAATTTTGTTGCCACTGTGGAGAGAAATTAAAATCGCCTAACTCTTATTATTTGTGGCGGAGATCTTTTTCTCGTACTATTGATGACTTCTTTATACTTACTCTATTTGCTGCACCCGATACTATTGTTAAGATTTATCTGGGTAGTCATGGTACAGAAATAATTATCGCTTGGTTTTACAGTGTGTTTATTGCAGCTATTCTTGAAGTACTACCCCTTTGGATAGTAAGGACTACCCTCGGAAAATTGGGGTATTTAGTATTAGAATTGAAGCACCGTAATGAGCTTATCTTACTTTATGGCATGCTTTAAAACGCTCTTTCTTAGCGGTCATATTAGGATTGGCATTTTATTTGCCTATTATTAATTTATTTACTTATTTCTTAGCATACTTTAGATCCCGCTCAGGAAGAATAACACTTTAGGATAAAATATCCGATGCCGCCGTAGTTTATAGAGGTTGAGGAGTATGGCAAACTGCGATTTATGCCGTTGCAGTATATGTAGCGTCAAAAGCCTTAACTACTGTAAGTCAATATTTAGCAAAAGAAGGAAAATACCTACCTAAGCCTAAAATCAAAAATTCATAGCTAATGCTACTTTCAACTTTAATTCTGGCTAGTATTGTTGTCAGCTTACTTTGGTTTTCAATCCTAGAAAAACTAAAATCTTCAAAAATAGGTTATTTCATTGTTATTCTGGTAGGGATAGCATTTCTTTACCGTAGCCCCGTCCATTCTATTTATATTGGTATTGAAATTATGGGATTAGGATGCTTAGTAATTTGGATGAAAAATCTAAGATAAATTTAGTATTTCTAATGAAGATTTTGCTAAAAAAATGTAATCTACTTATTTTTCAATTAATGTAGAAAAGAATATTACTTTCAATTCCTAAGAGCTTTGTTTAATTCGCCCTCGTAAATAAAATTTTTTTCTAGAGCAAAGCTAAAATTTGCTCTGAGCTAAAATAGGTAAATCTCCTTTAAGTCCTGAAGCATAGCGAAGAATAAGGTTTTTAATTAGGGTAGCCTTATCCGTTGCACTTAGCCCTAGGTTTCTGACAATCCGTATTGGAAGTAACGAATTATTAAATAAATTTTTTAAGCTATCAATTGCTAGTTGAGTTGCAAAACTATCTCCCTTTCTCCAGCGCTCAAAACGCCGTAAAGTTAAAAAATCTCCTATTTCTTTGTTTTTTTGATCGCTTAATACTTGTGCTAGCACTACTGCATCAAGTAATCCTAAATTTACGCCTTGCCCAGCTAAGGGATGAATTGTATGGGCAGCATCACCAATTAAAGCAATATGAGGTTGTATATAGGTTTTTGTCTGTTGCCTACATAAAGGAAAAGTAGTTCGATTGCTAATAATTTTCGTAGCACCGAGGCGATACTCAAAGGCAGTGCCTAGTGCCATAGCAAAGTCTGAATCATCTAAGGTTTCTAATCGATCCGCCTCTTCTGAAGCAGTACTCCATACGATGGAACATTGATGGAGATTTTTTAAAGGTAGAAAGGCAAGAATACCTCCATCAGGTAGAAATCGTTGCCAAGCCGTTTCATCATGGGATTTTTCAGTATAGATAGTTCCAACAAGTCCTTTTTGCAGGTAATCTTGGTTTTGAATACTAATTCCAGCTAATTCCCTTACTTTAGATTGAGCACCATCTGCACCGACAATTAGACTACCCTTTAAGCAAGGGCCTTCCTCTAATTGAAGGCTTATTTTTTCATCTTTTTGAATAATTCCTTGAAGATTCCCTGGCATATAAAAATCAATATTTTCTTGGTTTTTACAAGCTTCAAGTAGGGTACTTTGAATCAGTTTATTTTCAATTATATACCCCAGATGGGACTCACCAATTTCTGCACTATCAAAGTGAATTTCGCCAATACGAGCTTTATTCCATACGTGCATTTTTCTAAAAATACTAACTCGCTTTGCTTCTATCTCCTCCCAAACATGCATATTTCTGAAAATATTTTCAGAAGCACGAGTAATAGCACTCACACGTAAGTCATATTCTTCTGAGAGCAAAGTATTTAATTTAGGAGGATGAGCTTCAATGAGAGCGATACGATATTTTTTTTCAGATTGGCTAAGCACGAGTGCTAAACAAGCACCTACCATACCTGCACCTACGATAAGCACATCGTAATGGGTAGAAGAGGATCTAAAATTCATAATGAAAGTCCTTGCACCAATCTAGGTTGTTGCCCCATTAATCCTATGGCTTGTTGCATAAGTACCTTTTTAAAGGGTGGAAAAATATCCAAGGTAGCTAAGCCTAATCCTCGACTTAATCCCCATAGAGGATAGTTATTAGAGAAAAGATGAATAAGGGTATCAGTAAATTGAGTTACAATACGATGATCCCATTGTCGCCATTGTTTGTAGGTAGCCAAAACTGCTTGATTTCCTAAATCTTGACTTTGTCTATGAGCATTAGTCAGTACTTCTGCCAATGCTGCTATATCTCGAAGGCCTAAATTAAATCCTTGGCCTGCTACTGGATGAAGATTATGGGCAGCATTACCAATAAATACCACTCGATCGCTTATTAGCTGACGAGTTTTAATAAGTTGTAAGGGAAATGCATAGCGTTGATCAGCATGTATAAATTTTCCTAAACGATTTCCAAATCGATCCTGTAATTTAGAGAGAAACTCTTCATCTTTAATTTCGATTAAATAAGGTGCTTGGCTACTTTTTACCGTCCAAACTACATTAGAATAATTTTTAGCTAGGGGTAATAATGCAAGAGGACCCGTATCGGTAAATCGCTCAAAAGCAGTAAATTGATGTGGGTGTTCGGTCTCAATATTAGTAATAATAGCAGTCTGATCATAATCTTTTTTATATACAGGAACTTGTAATAGCTGGCGTACTACGGAATGAGCTCCATCAGCTGCGATTAATAATTGAGCAGAAAGGGTATGTATTTCACTATTTAAGGTAATTTGTACTTGAGTATGATTAGATCGATTCTGAATCTGAATTACTTTAGCAGGACGAATTAATTCGATTTGAGAAAAATCTTTTAGCCTTTGATAAATAGCTTGATTAAGAAACCCCATTTTTACTACATAACCTAGAGCAGGTAGGTGTATTTGAGTAGAATCTAAATGAGTTATTCCAAAATATCCTCGGTTAGAGATATGAATATGCTCAATAGGGGTAGCTTCTTGAGCAATATCAGCCCAATAACCAATACTATCCATAATACGAAAAGATCCAAAGGCAAGCGCCAATGCTCTAGAATCTATATTACTTTGTTGTGGACTAAGCTCAATAATACCTATTCGTAATGGTTGCGAGGCTAAAGCTAGAGCTAAGCTAGCTCCTACTGGACCACCACCAACAATAAGCAAATCATAATCAAAGGAGGGCATGAATTACTAAGAAGTTCCTACAATATTTTGAATTTCATCTACTGTTTTAGGTACAGCTGCGGTTAAAATTTCACACCCCTCTGAAGTAACTAATACATCATCTTCAATTCTTATCCCAATACCCCACCATTGACTACCTACTTCAGAGCAATTTTCCGGAATATATAATCCCGGCTCCACTGTAAGTACCATTCCAGGCTCAAAGCTACGCCACTGACCATCTATTTTATAATCACCTACATCATGTACATCCATGCCAAGCCAATGTCCTGTACGATGCATATAAAACTTGCGATAGGCTTCAGTTTCTATAAGTGTATTGATCTCTCCTCTAAGTAAACCAATAGCTACTAACCCTTCAGTCAATACCTGTACTACTGCTTCATGGGGATCATTCCAATGATTACCCGGGCGTACCTTATCAATCGCTGCTAGCTGTGCTTTCAATACAAGTTCATAAATTATCTTTTGAGCGGGAGAAAATCGACCATTAACTGGGAAAGTTCGGGTAATATCTGCGGCATAATAATCATATTCAGCCCCTGCATCAATAAGTATCAAATCTCCCGATCGTAAAGAGGCATTGTTATCTGTATAGTGGAGAATACAAGCATTATTACCCCCTGCAACAATGGATGAGTAGGCTGGTGCCTTGCACCCTTGACGGAAAAAATGATGCAAAAACCCTGCCTCTATTTCGTATTCCATTATATTTGGGTGACAAACTTGCATCGCATGAATGTGAGCTTCCGCTGAAATACGCGCCGCGGTACGGATTGTACTTATTTCTTCACTGCTTTTAAAAAGACGCATTTCGTGGAGTAAATTATCCAAAATAATCAATTCCATAGGGGCTTTTACACCAGATCGTGTGGCTTGCCTCAATTGATTAATCCAGGCTGTGATACGTTGATCAAAATCTTGATCATGACCAATAGCATAGTAGATATGTACTTTACCCTCTAATAAACCAGGTAAAATATCATCAATATCAGTAATAGGAAAAGCATCATCAGCCCCATATATTTCACACGCCCCTTCAATACCTGCTCTTCGCCCATCCCAAGTTTCCCTTTCAGGGTCTCGTTCTCGACAAAAGAGAATATATTCCCCTTGGCTTCGATTTGGAATAAGAACAGCAACAGATTCAGGTTCAGGAAATCCTGTTAAATAGTAAAAATTACTATCTGCTCGAAATGGAAAAGTAACATCTCGATTACGGTAGTGGATACTTGCAGTAGGAAGGATAGCAATACTATTTTCCCCCATCATTTTTAACAGTTGATTACGACGATAGGAAAATTCGTTTAAGTCCATAGTGATTTATAATCTAGCCTAAATTAGAGTGTATTTTCTAGATAAAAGTATGAATATAGAGCTTAAAGTACTATATAAAACTAACATTTGCAGTAGTCATCACTTATAATAATACAGCATTATATTAAATTTCTTAAAACGATAATAAACTTAGGGGGTATTTAAATACCTATGGCTAGAGATGCAACTATCGAACAGTTAGAACAACAAGTCAATGAATTAATTACTTTATGTAATCAGTTAAAAGGGAAAAATCAAATTCTACACGATCGAGTCATGGAGCTTTCCTTAGAACGAACTAAACTAATTAAACAAACTGAGTTTGCTCGAAACAAAGTTGAGTCAATGATTGCTAGGCTGAGATCTATGGAACAAGCACTATGAGTGATCCTATTCAGATCACACTACAAATTTCAGGTAAATCTTATCAAGTTACTTGTTCACCTAATGAAGAGGAATCATTGTTAATTGCAGCACAGTACCTTAATAAGAAGATAGAAGAAATTAAGAAAAGCAATAAAGTAGTAGGTATGGAGAGAGTAGCAGTGATTGCTGCACTTAATATCGCCTATGATCTGATTAAATCTAATAATCAGCAAGCTATTCCTTATGAAGTAAACGAGCGTATTCAATCCCTTCAAACAAAAGTTAAATCTGTATTAGATGAATCTCGTAGAATAATAACCTCTCAGAGCGAGACAGATCACTAGACAAGAATGTAAGTTAGAGAGTAATATAAATAATACCTGCGGTGTTCGAGCAGTGAGTTAATACTCTTTAACCCTATGATTGATAATGCTAGGGAGCTGGATTTGTAGTATAAGTGTGCATGTCTATTTAGTTAGAAAGCCTTCTATGCTATACGGTGCGCCCACTTGAACTTAAATTGGTTCAAGAGCAATATTCACAACGGCACTGCGGGTTTTTTAGATTTTCTGCTTTCAATTAGCTATATGTCCTTAATTTAGAAATTACCGTAGCAGTATCGGGTCGAGTTTTATGCCAGATAAAAAAAGACTCTGCTGCTTGCTCTACTAACATCCCTAATCCATCTAGGGTTTTTCCAGTGCCTTGTTGTTTACCCCATTCCATGAAAACAGTAGGTTGGTTACTATACATCATATCGTATACCCAGCCATTTGGATTAAGTAGATTTTCAGGGAGGGGAGGCAGAGTTCCCTGTAGGCTAGTTGCAGCTGCATTGATAATAAAATCAAAGTTATCTCCTATAAGATCTTCATAACCCCCACCGACAATTCTTCCAAATCCACTAAACTCATTAGCTAACGCAGCAGCTTTCTCAGCAGTACGATTAACAATAACTAAGCGAGCAGGGTTTTGTGCAAGTAAAGGCTCTATTACACTTGCTGCGGCACCACCAGCACCAAGTAATAAAATATTCTGATCTTTTAGCTCTTTTTTATAGTTTTGGGTTATATCTCGAATTAATCCGATTCCATCCGTAGTATCTCCAAATAAAGAACCATCACTATGAATAGAAATTGTATTTACTGACTTTGCTCGTTGTGCTTGAGGACTACAACGATTTACTAATTGCCAAGCATCTCTCTTAAAAGGAATAGTAATATTTAACCCTAATCCACCTTGGTGATAAAAATTGGTAATTGCTCCTCGTAAATTTCCTAGTTCAACCAAAATTGATTTATATATCAGATTTTGTTTAGTTTGATGAGCAAATTGGGCATGAATATTAGGAGACTTACTATGAGCAATTGGGTTACCCATAACTCCATACAGATTTAGCTGCCCCATAAATTAGGATTGATTTCTTAACCAATGGGCTACATCTTTAGCAAAATAACTTAAAATACCATCGGCGCCAGCTCTTTTTATACTTATGAGCGATTCCATAATTACAGCTTTCCCATCTAACCAGTTATTTTGAGCTGTAGCCATCAGCATGGCATATTCGCCACTGACTTGATATACAAAAGTGGGTACCTTAAATGTAGTTTTTACACGATGAACAATATCAAGATAAGGCATACCTGGCTTTATCATTACCATATCCGCTCCTTCTTCAAGATCTAAGGCTACCTCTTGAAGGGCTTCATCGCTATTGGCAGGATCCATTTGGTAACTATACTTATTGCTACTTCCTAAATTACTAGCCGATCCTACTGCATCTCGAAACGGGCCATAGAAACTAGAGGCATATTTTGCTGAATAGGCTAGAATGCGAGTATGGATATGTCCCTGCTCTTCCAGAGCATCTCTAATACTACCGATACGTCCATCCATCATATCTGAAGGGGCAACAATATCAGCCCCTGCTTCAGCATGAGATAGGGCTTGTTTTATTAATACTTCAACTGTTTGATCATTTATTACATATCCCTTAGAATCTATTAACCCATCTTGTCCATGACTAGTGAAAGGGTCTAAAGCTACATCGCTAATAACTCCTAGTTCTGGAAATTTTTGTTTTAACTCTCGTATTGCCCGCTGTGCCAATCCCTGAGGGTTATAAGATTCGGCAGCATCATTGGATTTTTGTTCCGATAGGGTTACTGGGAAAAGAGCAATAGCAGGGACACCAAGAGTTAGTAACTGTTCAGCTTCATTTAATAGAATATCAATGCTTATTCTTTCAATCCCAGGCATAGAAGAGATTTTCTCTCTTCGGTGTTTTCCTTCAAGAATAAAAATTGGATAGATAAGGTCTGCACTACATAAATGGTTTTCCTGCATCAATCTCCTAGAAAAATTATCTTTTCTCATACGGCGAAATCGAGTACAAGGAAAGTGCCTACTAGCCCAAATAGGTATAGTCAAAACTAAGATCCTCCAGCTATAATCAATCTAAATATAATTATTCTATAGGAAATTAGAAAAGTCATAACATTAAATTGAATATTCTTAATGTTTTATCTCCTGTCTAAAATAAGTTAGCCTATAAATATATTACTGATTGTTTGTTCATGATAAATGGAGGTTTTCTTGCGTCCAAACGCTTTGCTTGCTCTTGAAGATGGTAGCCTATTTAGAGGCACTGCCATTGGTCATCATGGAGATACGGTTGGTGAGGTAGTTTTTAATACTGCAATGACAGGATACCAAGAAATACTTACTGATCCTTCCTATTGCAAGCAAATTGTAACTTTAACCTATCCTCATATTGGAAATACTGGGATAAATAGTGAGGATTGGGAATCAAACCGTGTATATGTGAGTGGATTAATTATCCGAGATTATGCGCCTACTTTTAGCAATTGGCGTTCTCAGGAATCTTTAAGTGTATTTTTAATTCGTCATCAAATTGTGGCTATTGCGGATATAGATACACGAAAGCTAACTCGCCACCTACGGGAGCAAGGTGCATTGAGTGGATGTATTATGGCAGGAGCGAATATAAATGAACAAGAAGCCATAGCGAAAGCCCGTACTTTCCCAGGTCTTAAAGGAATGGATTTAGCAGATCTGGTGAGTACTGAAGAATCTTATCATTGGAATCATAGAGGTTGGCAGCTTGTAAAAGATGATTCAACTACAGATATACATTCTAAAAGTAAATTCCATGTAGTTGTCTATGATTTTGGTGTAAAACATAACATCTTACGCATGCTTGTTGATCGCAATTGTAGAGTGACTGTAGTACCTGCTAAAACCTCCATTCAAAAAGTAATGGGGTTATCCCCTGATGGCATACTTTTTTCTAATGGTCCTGGAGATCCAGAAACTTGCAACTATGGAATAGTATCAATTCAAGAGTTGTTAAAGAAAGATATCCCATTATTTGGAATCTGCTTGGGACACCAATTGTTAGCTATAGCCTGTGGTGCAAAAGCACAAAAAATGAAATTTGGTCATCATGGTGCTAATCACCCAGTTCAGGATTTAGAAACAAAAGAAGTAATTATTACTAGTCAGAATCATGGATTTGCTATTGACGAACAAACGCTACCTGATAGCCTACAGCCAACTCATCGATCTTTATTTGATGGGACTCTACAGGGGGTTAAGCATAAAAATAAACCTGCTTTTGGGTTTCAAGGCCACCCTGAAGCAAGTCCTGGTCCTCATGATATTGCACCACTATTTGATCGCTTTATACGATTAATGCAAAAAAATAATTCTAATTAAAGTATATAGGCTATATATGCCCAAACGGACTGATATTGAAAGTATCCTCATTTTAGGTGCTGGACCTATTGTGATAGGTCAAGCTTGTGAGTTTGATTATTCTGGTGTACAGGCTTGTAAATCTCTTAAAGAAGAGGGATATCGAGTCATCTTAGTTAATTCTAATCCAGCCACTATTATGACCGATCCAGATATTGCAGATTCAATTTATATTGAACCAGTTACTTGGGAAGTAGTCAGCAATATTATTGCTAAAGAACGCCCTGATGCATTACTTCCTACTATGGGAGGGCAAACTGCTTTAAATTGTGCCCTAGATCTTGCTAGGAACGGAATCTTAGAGGGTTACGGGGTAGAGATGATTGGAGCAAATCAAAAATCAATTAATAGAGCTGAGGATCGAGATTTATTCAGACAAGCCATGGAGAAAATTGGGCTGAGTATGCCTTGCTCAGGTATTGCTCATAACCTTCAAGAAGCTCAAGAGGTCCAAATAAATTTTGGGTTTCCAGTCATTATTCGCCCCTCATTTACTCTGGGTGGATCTGGAGGAGGTATTGCCTATAATCGAGAAGAGTTTTTAGAAATTTGTGAACATGGATTGGATTTGAGTCCTACCTCAGAGATTTTAATTGAAGAATCCATTCTCGGATGGAAAGAATTTGAAATGGAGGTAGTGCGGGATTATACGGACAATTGTATTATCGTTTGCGCTATTGAAAATTTTGATCCCATGGGTGTACATACCGGAGATTCTATTACAGTAGCCCCCGCCCAAACCTTGACTGACAAAGAGTACCAATTGATGCGCAATGCATCTATCGCCGTGTTACGGGAGATAGGAATTGATACTGGTGGATCTAACGTACAGTTTGCAGTTAATCCAAAAGATGGGCGCTTAATTGTCATTGAAATGAACCCTCGGGTATCTCGCTCTTCTGCTTTAGCTTCTAAAGCAACCGGATTTCCTATTGCGAAAGTTGCAGCAAAACTTGCGGTTGGCTACAGTTTAAACGAGCTTCAAAATGAAATTACAGGCAGTAGTACCCCTATTTCTTTTGAACCTGCATTAGATTATGTCATTACTAAAATTCCTCGGTTTACTTTTGAAAAATTCCCTAAAGCTGATCCTCGCCTCACTACCCAAATGAAATCTGTAGGTGAAGTTATGGCTATTGGAAGGTGCTTCCAAGAATCTTTGCAAAAAGCCATTCGAAGCTTAGAGACAGGAATGGATGGGTTTCAGGAAAAAATAGCAACTGACCTGGATACTGCCAAAGAAACTATAAGATATCAATTGCGTGTCCCTTCAGCTGATCGGCTTTATTATATTGGAGATGCCTTTCGCATTGGATTTTCAATTGCAGAGATTTATGAATTAAGTGGGATTGATCCTTGGTTTTTATCACAAATTCAGGATCTGATTTACACTGAACAAAATTTAAAAGATATAAATTTACTACAATTAACTAAGGATCAAATCTATCAATTAAAACGTAAAGGATTTTCAGATAGCCGCCTTGCTACTTTATTAAAGACTACAGAGGAAGAAGTTAGAAAATACCGACACGACCTTAATATACACCCTGTATATAAACGAGTAGATACTTGTAGTGCTGAGTTTGCAACAACTACTGCTTATCTTTACTCTTGTTATGATGAGGAGTGTGAAGGGACACCCTCTCAGCGAGATAAAATTATTGTTCTGGGTGGTGGACCTAATAGAATTGGGCAAGGGATTGAATTTGATTACTGCTGTGTACATGCAGTATTTGCTCTACAGGAAGATGGCTATGAGACTATTATGGTTAATTGTAATCCAGAAACAGTATCTACCGACTATGATACTTCTGATAGGTTATACTTTGAACCTCTTACCCTCGAAGATGTTTTGGAAATTATTATTCTAGAGCAGCCTAAGGGGGTAGTGGTTCAGTATGGCGGGCAAACCCCGTTAAAATTAGCGAGACCCCTAGAAACTGTAGGTATTCCTATTATTGGCACAACGCCAGATTCAATTGACTTAGCAGAAGATAGGGAACGGTTTCAGCGCTTTATCTCTCAACTTGGATTAAAACAGCCTCCAAATAGAACTGCTCGTACCCAAGAAAGTGCTATCCAGCTTGCTGATGAAATTGGTTATCCTTTAGTGGTTCGCCCATCCTATGTCCTTGGTGGCAGAGCGATGGAGATTGTCTATAGTAAAGATGATCTTAATTTGTATATGAGAGAAGCTGTAAGTGTCTCTAATAATTCTCCAGTGCTTTTAGATCGCTTTTTAGATGATGCCATCGAAGTAGATATAGATGCAGTCAGTGATGGAACACATGTGATTGTAGGTGGCGTAATGGAGCATATTGAGCAGGCTGGAATTCACTCAGGAGATTCAGCCTGTGCATTACCTCCCTTTAGTCTAAAAACGGAAGTGCAAAATAAGCTACGAGAACAAATGCGAATAATTACTCAAGAGCTTAAAGTTATTGGTCTAATTAATGCACAATTTGCAATTCAAGGAAATGATATCTATGTGCTCGAAGTCAACCCTAGAGCATCCCGTACTATTCCCTTTGTCTCTAAAGCTACAGGAGTACCTTTAGCAAAGATAGCTGCACATTGTATGGTAGGGAAGAGCTTAGTATCACAGAATATCACTCAGGAAGTTATCCCGAAACATTTTTCAGTAAAAGAAGCCGTATTCCCCTTTATCAAGTTTTCTGGATCAGATCCTATTTTAGGCCCTGAAATGAAATCAACCGGTGAGGTTATGGGAACTGGATATTCCTTTGGAGAAGCCTTTTACAAAGCCTCACTGGGTGCAGGAGTAATACTTCCTAAAGGAGGCAAAGCTTTCATCAGTGTCCGAGATAGTGATAAGCCAAGAGTAGCTCCTATTGCGAGAACACTTATTCAACTAGGATTTGAATTATTAACTACAGAAGGTACAAGTTTAATATTCGATCAAGAAAGCATTCCTTATACTCGAGTTAATAAAGTATTTGAAGGGCAACCTCACGTTGTAGATATGATTAAAAACGATGAAATTGACCTAATCATCAATACTACAGAAGGGCGTAAAGCAGTCTCCGATTCTTATGCTATCCGTCGATCTGCACTGCAATACAAGGTAACATACACTACAACCTTAACAGGTGCTTGGGCAACTTGTGAGGCAATGCGTTTAGGAATAGCAGATTCAGTCTGCCGACTGCAAGATCTACAGCAAGGAGTAAAAACATGAATATAAGTAAAATACCGCTAACGAAAAATGGTGCTGAAAAACTCCGTGAAGAGCTACATAAACTTAAGTCTATAGCTCGACCAAAAATAATATCTGCAATTGCTGAGGCCCGCGCTCATGGCGATCTTAAAGAAAACGCAGAATATCATGCCGCTAGAGAAGAGCAAGGTTTTATTGAAGCTCGCATTAGTGAGCTAGAACAGAATTTAGCTCAAGCACAAATTATTGATATAAGTAAATTAAGACAAGATAATAGAATAGTATTTGGCGTAACAGCTCATCTCATAAATATAGAAACAGAAGATGAGGTAAGCTACCAGATTGTTGGAGATTTGGAAGCAGATATAAAAGAAAATAAAATTTCAGTAAACTCTCCTATCGCACGAGCACTAATTGGAAAAAAAATTGGAGACGAGGTGCAAGTTCAGGCCCCAAGTAAAACAATAAGTTATGAGATTACTATGGTAGATTATAAATAAAGTTTTTAATGAGGAAAAAAGGTAGTAGTACTCGTTGGTTACAGGAACATTTTCAAGATCCTTATGTCTTAAAAGCAAGGGAGCAAAAATACCGATCGCGAGCTGCCTTTAAGCTACAGGAGATTAATGCAAAAGAGAACCTGCTAAGATCAGGAATGATTGTTGTAGATCTTGGGGCGGCTCCAGGTAGCTGGTCCCAAGTCGCCTCTGATCATATTGGACAAGCAGGGCAAGTAATTGCGTTAGATATTCTCCCGATGCCTCCTTTATCTAGAGTTAATTTTATTCAGGGGGATTTTCGTGAAGAGGAAACTTTAAATAAGCTAAAGAGCACATTAAGAGACCACAGTGTAGACATTGTACTATCAGATATGGCTCCTAATATGAGTGGTATAATAGCAGCTGATCAGCCCCGATCTGTTTATTTAGGGGAGTTGGCTTTAGATTTTGCCTTGAATTACTTAAAACTTGGTGGGTCACTACTTATGAAAAGTTTTCAAGGTGCTGGATTTCAGATTTTTTATAATTCTATACATGAATATTTTTACCAAACACGGATTATCAAACCTATGGCTTCAAGAGATTGTAGTCGTGAAATTTATATTCTTGCAAGGAAATTGAAAAAAAGTAAATAATGAAATTTTGTAATCACAAATACTTACAGATGCTATCAACAGTGTGAGATTAATTTGGGAGGGATAGTAGATTGAACGACATAGCAAAAAATATTATTTTATGGGTAGTGATTGCTCTTGTACTTATGTCGGTTTTTAACAGTTTTGGATCTCGTCAGGTAAATGGGCATCAACTTGATTATTCCCAATTTATTTCCGATGTTAAAAGCGGGCATATTAGTAGAGTAATTATCGATGGTCGCAGCATTAGCGGTGACACTAAGGAGGGAAGGCAGTTTATTACTTATAGCCCTGGTAGTGATCCTGGATTGATTGGTGACTTGTTAGATAATGGGGTTACTATCGCAGCACGACCTGAAGAGAGTAATGGGTTTTTCATGCAGATTTTTATCTCATGGTTTCCTATGTTACTTCTTATTGCCGTCTGGGTTTTTTTCATGCGCCAAATGCAGGGTGGAGGTGGCGGAAGAGGTGCTTTATCCTTTGGTAAAAGTCGAGCTCGTATGTTGAATGAAGAGCAAATAAAAGTGACTTTTGGGGATGTGGCAGGATGTGATGAAGCAAAAGAAGAAGTTAAAGAGCTTGTTGAGTTCCTACGGGATCCTGGAAAATTTCAAAAATTAGGTGGAAAAATCCCTCGAGGTATACTGATGGTTGGTTCCCCTGGAACAGGTAAAACACTCCTTGCTAAAGCAATTGCTGGAGAGGCAAAAGTACCTTTTTTTACTATTTCCGGATCTGATTTTGTGGAAATGTTTGTGGGTGTAGGGGCTTCTCGAGTTCGGGATATGTTTGAAAATGCTAAAAAGCATGCTCCTTGTATTATCTTTATTGATGAAATTGACGCAGTAGGTCGCCAAAGAGGTGCAGGCCTTGGTGGTGGGCATGATGAGCGAGAACAAACACTAAATCAGCTATTAGTAGAAATGGATGGTTTTGAAGGTAGTGAAGGAGTTATTATTATTGCAGCAACAAACCGTCCAGACGTTTTAGATCCAGCTTTGCTAAGACCAGGACGCTTTGATCGCCAAGTTGTAGTATCTCTCCCGGATATTCGGGGAAGAGAGCAGATTCTTAGAGTCCATCTTCGTAAAGTTCCAATAGATAAGGATGTCGAACCATCTTATATTGCTAGAGGTACTCCTGGTTTTTCAGGAGCTGATCTTGCGAACCTCGTGAATGAGGCTGCTTTATTTGCAGCACGTGCTAACCAACGCTTAGTTCATATGGCAGATATGGAAAAAGCTAAGGATAAAATTTTAATGGGTGTTGAGCGACGCTCAGCTGTAATGAATGAAGATGATAAAAAGCTTACTGCTTACCACGAAGCAGGTCATGCTATTGTAGGTCGTTTAGTTCCTTCTCATGATCCAGTCTATAAAGTAAGCATTATTCCTCGAGGTAGAGCTTTAGGTATCACTATGTTTCTTCCAGTGGAAGATCGTTACAGCTACAGTAAACTTCAGATTGAAAGTCAGATTTCTAGCTTATTTGGCGGTCGACTAGCCGAAGAACTTATTTTTGGCACTGATCGGGTTACTACGGGCGCCTCTAATGATATCCAACGAGCTACAGAGCTTGCTCGGAATATGGTAACCCAGTGGGGCCTTTCTGAGAAAATGGGACCTTTAGCTTATGGTGAAGAGCAAGGGGAGGTCTTTCTAGGCCATTCAGTAACACAGCATAAAAATATTGCTGACACTACTGCTTCAGCAATAGATTCTGAAATAAGATCCATTATTGATCGAAACTATCAGCGAGCAAAAAATCTTCTAGAGGAAAATGTGGATAAATTACACATTATGTCGGATGCACTTATGAAGTATGAAACTATTGATAAGGAGCAAATCGATGACATTATGGCTGGTAAGGAACCGCGTCCACCCAAGGAGTATGGAGCATCTGATAATATGGAGCCTCCTAGTGACGGTATAAAGCTTTCAAAAGATTCATCTTCTACTGAGGGTAGTTCAATTCCTGCTAATCAGCACTAGTATTTTTAAAAGGTACATGGATGTACCGTAGGCTTTATTTATGTCATTTACTATACTGAATTAAGCGTAGTGCCTAACAGGATATTTAATATCATCTTTTTATAAGAATATCTTGCTATTTTATAGAAGATAAGAATGGAAACTACTCTTGCTGCAATATATTTATTGCAAAAATAAAAAAATTACACTTGATTCTCCTCGTATCATGGGAATACTTAATGTGACTCCTAATTCTTTTTTTGATGGGGGGGAGTATTTAGATATCGATAGAGCAATTCAGAGAGCACACCAAATGGTTTCCGAAGGTGCTGATATTATCGATATTGGTGGCGAATCTACTAAGCCCGGATCAGAGTCAGTTTCTATAGATGTAGAAATACAACGCACTATTCCTATCATAAAAATATTAAGCCAAGAACTCTCTGTTCCTATCTCTATTGATACGAGTAACCCAGAAGTAATGGAAGCAGCAGTTACATCAGGTGCTAGCTTTATTAATGATATTAATGCATTACAAACGAAAGACGCATTGAAAGTAGCAAGTAGTCTTAAGGTGCCTATATGCCTAATGCATATGCAAGGCACCCCTAAAACCATGCAGATGAACCCTTACTATCACAATGTAGTAGAAGAAATAAAAAGTTTTTTTCTTGAACGAATAAATACCTGCACACAGTATGGTATTTCTCATGAATATCTTATTCTTGATCCAGGGTTCGGCTTTGGTAAAAATGTTACCCATAATCTATTGTTACTCAAATATTTAAATTCTATCTGTAGCATAGGATTTCCTGTATTGGTAGGTATTTCCCGTAAGTCATTTATTGGTGCATTATTAGATGATCCTCTAGAAAATAGACTCTATGGAGGTGTATCTTTAGCAGCTCTTGCTATATGGGAAGGTGCGAAAATAATAAGAACCCATGACGTGAGAGCAACAAAGCAAATACTTACCTTATATGACAAGGTAATGAAAGTTAATAATGAAAGAGAATAAGCATGAAAAAAAAATACTTTGGTACTGATGGGATACGCGGTAAAGTTGGTACTCATCCAATTACTGCTGATGTAGTGCTCCATTTAGGGTGGGCTGTTGGTAGAGTACTTGCTCGAGGAGGTCAAGGTAAAGTGCTTATTGGCAAAGATACTCGTATTTCAGGTTATATGTTTGAATCTGCTCTCCAAGCAGGGTTATCTTCAGCAGGGGTAGATATTAGGCTGTTAGGACCGATGCCTACCCCAGGTATTGCATATCTTACACGTACACTACATGCAAAGGCAGGTATAGTAATCAGTGCTTCTCACAATCCCTATTATGACAATGGTATTAAGTTTTTTTCTAGTGCGGGAACAAAATTAGCTGGCGAAGTAGAGTTAGCTATTGAACATGAACTTGAATCTCCTATGGAAACAGTTAGTTCATCCCATTTAGGGAAAGTAGAAAGGGTGGTTGATGCCTCTGGCAGGTATATTGAATTTTGTAAAAGTACAGGACCTGCAAGTGTAGATCTTTCAGGAATAAAGGTTGTGATCGATTGTGCTCATGGAGCTACCTATCATGTAGCCCCCGATGTATTTAAAGAGATGGGAGCAAGTGTAATCACTATTGGTGTTTCCCCCAATGGATTAAATATTAATGACGGTTATGGCTCTACTTCTCCAGAAACATTGCGGCGTAAAGTATTAGAATCTGAGGCGGATGTAGGCATCGCTTTAGACGGAGATGGTGATCGAGTCATTATGATTGATCACAAAGGAGAAATTGTAGATGGAGATGAACTTCTCTATATCATAGCAAGATCTAGGCAAAGAGATAATACTCTATCAGGATCTGCTGTGGTAGGTACCCTTATGAGCAATATTGGATTAGAGAAAGCTCTTATTACTCTAGGAATTTCACTAATAAGAGCTCAGGTTGGCGATCGATATGTTTTAGAAATGCTTCAAGATAATAAATGTATTTTAGGGGGAGAATCATCAGGGCATATTATCTGCCTTGATCGCACAACAACTGGTGATGGAATCATATCGGCACTTCAAATTTTAGTAGAGATGGCTACTACCGGTAAATCCTTGTATGATTTAAAGGAAGCTATAAATAAATATCCCCAATGCCTTATTAATGTGCATATAGATCAGAAAATAAATCCTTATGAAGATAAAGTGATTATGAGTGCTGTGCGTGATGTTGAAAATCAATTAAGAGGAGAGGGTAGGGTGCTATTACGCTCGTCCGGAACTGAATCAGTCATTAGAATAATGGTAGAGGGGCCAAGCGAATCCCAAGTAAGTTTATTAGCACAACAGCTTGCACAGACTGTAACTAATAGTATGAATCAACTTTAAAATTGATTTTTGCTTATTTACAAAGTAAACTTCACTTTTTATATTGATTTTCACATTTGAGGTATAGATAGGTGCGAAAACCCCTAGTAGCTGGTAATTGGAAGATGAACGGTTTACAAGATACAAATCATCACCTGTTAGAGCTTCTAAAAAAAGAAGGAATAGAGGAAATAGGGGAAGTCGTAGAGATTGTAGTTTGCCCTCCCTTTATATATTTAGCAGATATTAAACATTTGTTAGAAGGATCTAACATAAAATGGGGAGCACAAAACGTATCTCATCATAGTGCAGGTGCTTATACCGGTGAGGTATCTCCATATATGTTGGCAGATCTAGAGTGTCACTTTGCGATCGTAGGTCACTCTGAACGACGTACTTTATATGGGGAAACTAATGGTATAGTTGCAAAGAAATTTGTGGCCGTTCAGCAAGCGAACTTAACTCCTATACTTTGTGTTGGTGAGTCTCTAAGAGAGAGAGAAGAAGGAATAACAGAGCGAGTAGTAAAAGAGCAGTTAGATGATGTTTTTTTACATACAGATATTCATGCTTTTAATAAAGCAGTAATTGCTTATGAACCGATATGGGCTATCGGTACAGGTCATACAGCAACCCCAGATCAAGCACAAGAAGTTCATAGTTTTATTCGCAATTATCTCTCTGAGCAGAGCCCTGAAATAGCACAAGAATTAAGAATTCTCTATGGTGGTAGTGTTAAGGGGGATAACGCTGCAGAGTTATTTACAATGCCTGATATTGATGGGGGATTAGTAGGCGGTGCTTCTTTAGAAGCAAAGGATTTTTTAACAATTTGTCAAGCAGCTAGTTAAAAACTATCATGCACAGTTTATTATTAATAATTCATCTCATTGTCTCAGTAATATTAGTAGGATTAGTATTAATTCAACATGGTAAGGGAGCTGATGAAGGGGCTTCTTTTGGTAGCGGGGCTTCAGCAACTGTGTTTGGTGCTAGTGGATCTGCTAATTTTCTTACACGAGCCAGCGCAATATTTGCAACAATGTTTTTTATTACTAGTCTGTCTTTAGCTTATTTTTCTAATCGAGATACTCAAAGTAGAAGTATTACTGAAATAGTAAAACCAAAAATTGTTGCTGATGAAAATATGGTTATTCCTCCATTACCTCCTGAAGGCAATGAAGTAAACGGAACTAAAGTTCAGATAGATGAGAAAATTGAGAATATGAATTCCAGCGATAAAGTAACGAATCATGTTATAGAAGATTCCAATAAAAAAGATAGTAAGCTTCAAAAAGATAATTCAACATCAAGAGAATAAGATGAAATTGCCGATGTGGTGGAATTGGTAGACACGCTGTCTTGAGGGGGCAGTGGGGTAACCTGTGCCGGTTCGACTCCGGCCATCGGCACCAAATATAATTTATTTAACTAGATAGATACGATAACCTGTATATCAAAGTAATGCTGTTTAGTTAAACACATTGAAGATTCTAACGCTGCTCTAAAAAAATTAGAGATAAATCCAAATAAGGATAGTTTATAATTCTATATGCTTTAGAAAATATAAAAATATTACCTATGTTAGATAACTATATCCCTATTCTGATATTTATTATTGTAAGTCTCCTTATAGGAGGGGTTTTATTAGGTTTAGGCTTCAGTTTAGCTCCTCATCGTCCAAGTCCTGAAAAAAACTCTCCCTATGAATGTGGATTTGAAGCCTTTGAAGATGCCCGGATGAAGTTTGATGTTCGCTATTATTTAGTGGCTATTTTATTCATTATTTTTGATCTGGAGACAGCTTTTTTCTTTCCATGGGCAATCGTATTAGATAACATTGGTTTATATGGTTTCCTTTCAATGGTTGTTTTTCTAGGCATCTTAGTAGTAGGGTTTATTTATGAATGGAATAAAGGGGCTTTAGAATGGGAATAGAAGGTATACTAGAACGCGGAGTAGTAACCACTAAAGCGGATCAGCTCATTAACTGGGCAAGAACAGGATCTCTTTGGCCTATGACTTTTGGTCTTGCTTGCTGTGCGGTAGAAATGATGCATGCTGGTGCTTCTCGCTATGATTTTGATCGGTTTGGTGTTCTTTTTAGACCTAGTCCTCGCCAGTCAGATGTAATGATTGTAGCAGGTACCCTAGTGAATAAAATGGCACCTGCTTTACGTAAAGTATACGATCAAATGTCAGAGCCTAAATGGGTAATTTCTATGGGATCTTGTGCTAATGGTGGTGGGTATTATCACTATTCTTATTCTGTTGTACGAGGATGTGATCGTATTATACCTGTTGATATTTATGTTCCTGGCTGCCCACCTACAGCTGAAGCCTTGCTTTATGGCATTATGCAGTTACAGAATAAAATAAAACGCACCTATACTATAGCTCGGTAAGTTAAATAAAAATTTAGAATTGGCTAGATATTAATATGGAGATAGTTGAATTAAAAAGTCGCATTGAGCAACGGTTAAGTAATGAAATAAGATTTTGTTATCTAGAAAAAGATGAACTTACTATCCAAGCTCCGTGTGAACATTATCTCTCAGTACATAATATTCTCCGAAATGAAGAGGAATTTCATTTTGAGCAGCTTATCGATTTATGCGGGGTGGATTATTTAGATTATGGAGTTGCTGATTGGTCAACAACTAAGAGGGCAACATCAACAGGATTTGGGCGTGCTGTAGAAAGAAAACAACATAAAGAATCCACAACCACTGACTCTCGATTTGCTGTGGTTGTTCACCTCCTTTCTATACGATATAACTGGCGATTACGAGTAAAAACATTTATTAGCGAATCTACGCCGATTGTGCCTTCTTTGGTGAATTTATGGACTTCTGCAAACTGGTTTGAACGAGAGGCTTTTGATCTTTTTGGTATTCTTTTTGATGGTCATCCAGATCTACGCCGAATTCTAACAGACTATGGCTTTATTGGGCATCCTTTCCGTAAAGATTTTCCTTTAAGTGGAAATGTAGAAATGCGCTATGACTCAGAGCAAAGTAGAGTGGTTTATGAACCAGTGAGTATAGAACCTAGAGTATTGGTCCCTCGGGTAATAGAGAGCGATCATCGCTATCAAGTTATGAGCAATAAAGATAACCATGGCTGAAATACGTAATTTTACTCTAAATTTTGGTCCGCAACATCCAGCAGCTCATGGGGTTTTACGTCTAGTGCTTGAAATGGATGGAGAGGTTATTAAGCGGGCAGATCCTCATATTGGACTACTTCATCGTGCCACTGAGAAATTAGCGGAAAGTAAACCTTTTAACCAAAGTATTGGTTATATGGATCGCTTAGATTACGTATCTATGATGTGTAATGAACATGGTTATGTTCAAGCAATTGAAAAACTCATAGGAATAGAGCCGCCGCCACGTGCCCAATACATTAGAGTAATGTTTGATGAAATTACTCGAATTCTTAATCATTTAATGTGGCTAGGATCTCACAGCATGGATGTTGGGGCAATGACAGTATTTTTATATTGTTTTCGAGAGCGTGAGGATCTTATGGATTGCTATGAGGCTGTTTCTGGAGCTCGTATGCATGCTACTTACTACCGGCCTGGGGGGGTATATCGTGATTTACCTGAAGCCATGTCTCTATATGAGCCTTCTAAATGGCACTCTGAAAAGGAAGTAGCACTTCGTAATCAAAACCGAACTGGATCTTTACTTGATTTTATTGAGGATTTTACTCGCCGTTTTCCTAAATGCGTTGATGAGTATGAAACCTTACTTACTGATAATAGAATTTGGAAGCAGCGTACCGTAGGTATTGGTGCAGTAACTCCAGAAAGAGCCCTTCAGCTAGGGTTTAGTGGTCCTATGCTTCGAGGATCTGGTGTAGAATGGGATCTAAGAAAAAAACAACCTTATGCTATATATGATCAGTTAGATTTTGATATTCCAGTTGGTGTAAACGGTGACTCTTATGATCGTTATTTAGTGCGAATAGAGGAAATGCGCCAATCTAATCGTATTATAAAACAGTGTATAGATTGGCTACGTATAAATCCTGGCCCTGTTGTAATAGATAATAATAAAGTTATTCCACCTAATAGGGAAACTATGAAAAAAGGAATGGAATCTCTTATTCATCATTTTAAATTATTCACTGAGGGTTATTGCGTTCCAGAAGGAGAAGTATACACTGCAATAGAAGCACCTAAAGGTGAGTTTGGTGTTTACCTTATATCTGATGGGGCAAATAAGCCTTATCGGTTAAAAATTAGAGCACCAGGATTTGCTCACTTAGCTGCTATGGATGAGATGGTAAGTGGGCATATGCTTGCTGATGTTGTTGCTATTATCGGGACAATGGATGTGGTTTTTGGGGAAATTGACCGATAAAATATTAACGATGAAAAGGTAGAAAATTAAGGTGGCAGCACAAAGAAGTAATATCCTTTCTGGTGAGGTATATGGTCAAATTGACCATTGGATTGCTCAATATCCACAGGATAAAAAACAATCAGCGGTTATCCCAGCACTTCATATCGTTCAGGACTTCAATGGTGGCTATTTAACTAACGAGCTAATGGATGCTATAGCAGAGTACTTAGATATGTCTCCTATTAGCGTTTACGAAGTGGCTACGTTCTATTCTATGTTTGAATTAGAGCCTGTCGGGCACCATAAAATTTGCGTTTGCACTAATATTTCTTGCCAGCTGTGTAATTCTGATCAAGTGGTCACTCACTTAAAGAAGCGATTAGGGATTAGTTTTAATGAAACCACAGAGGATCAACGCTTTACTCTAAAAGAAGTAGAGTGTTTAGGAGCTTGTGGTGGTGCACCAATGATGGCAATTGGAAGTACTTACTATGAAAATCTAACGCCAGAAAAAATTGATCAAATACTCGAATCTTTAAAATGATTGCATTGAATCAAGTCTGCTTTCGAACTTTAAAATACGATCCTCCTTGGACAATCGATACTTATTTTAAAATAGGAGGATATCGCTCATGGAAGAAAATTTTAGAAGAAAAAACGGATCCTACAGAAATTATTAGTAAGTTAAAAGCATCAGGGCTTAGGGGAAGAGGAGGGGCAGGATTCCCAACTGGGGTTAAATGGAGTTTTATGCCTCGAAATAAACTTGGAAACAAGTATATCGTTTGTAATTCAGATGAAGGTGAGCCAGGTACATTTAAAGATCGTGATATTCTTCGGTATAATCCTCATCAAATAATAGAGGGGATGGCAATCGCTGGATATGTGATTGGTGCGAGTACAGGATATAATTATATTCGCGGAGAGTTTGCAGAACCTATTGAACGATTTAGTGTTGCACTTAAAGAAGCATATGAAGCAGGGTTGTTGGGAAAAAATATATTAGGGTCTGGAATTGATTTTGATCTTTATTATTATCCTGGGGCTGGAGCTTATATCTGTGGTGAAGAGACCGCATTATTAAATTCTATTGAGGGGAAAAAAGGGCAGCCACGCTTTAAACCACCATTCCCTGCGGGATATGGTCTATATGGCAAACCAACTACAATTAATAATACTGAAAGTCTTGCGTCTGTTCCAGTCATTTTAGAAAAAGGAAGCCAATGGTTTCTTGAACTAGGTACACCTACTAGTGGTGGAAGTAAAATCTTTTGTGTTTCTGGGCATGTAAATCGCCCTGGTAATTATGAAGTTCCTATGGGAACATCTTTTAAAGATCTGCTTGAATTGGCCGGAGGTGTACGTAACGGTCATACTTTAAAAGCTGTAATCCCCGGAGGAAGTTCAGTACCTGTGGTACCTGCAGAAATTATGATGGAAACTAATATGGATTATGAATCCATATCAAAAGCGGGATCTATGCTAGGTGCAGGATCCGTGATTGTAATGGATGAAACGACTTGTATGGTACGGGCTCTAAATAGAATTTCTCATTTTTATCGAGAAGAGTCTTGTGGGCAATGTACTCCTTGCCGGGAAGGTACTGGCTGGATGAATCGGGTAATTCACCGTATTTATCATGGACAAGGTCTCCAAGAAGATTTAGATAAACTTATTAGTATCGCTAATAATATTAACGGGCACACTATTTGTGCATTAGGAGATGCTGCAGCGACACCAGTAATAAGTTTTATTAAGCATTTTCGTAATGAGTTTCAATACTATATTGATCATAAAGTTTCTTAGCAGATAGCTGGTTATAGGAGGCTAAAACCAGAGATGGTTCATATCGAAATTGATGGAGTAAAATTTAACGTAGAGTCTGGAAAGATGGTTATCCAGGTTGCCGATGAAGCAGGAATTTATATTCCTAGATTTTGCTATCATAAAAAATTATCAGTTGCTGCCAATTGTCGTATGTGTTTGATAGAGACTGATAAATCACCAAAACCTGTACCTGCTTGTGCCACTCCTGTTATGGAGGGAATGAAAGTATTTACTAACTCGCCTAAAGCAATTGCAGCTCAAAAGGGAGTAATGGAGTTTTTGTTAATTAACCATCCATTAGATTGCCCTATCTGCGATCAGGGCGGAGAATGCGAGCTGCAAGACTTGGCTATGGGCTATGGTAATGATATATCTAGATTTACAGAAGGTAAACGAGTTGTAAGAGATAAAGATATTGGTCCCTTAATCCAAACTGAACTTACTCGTTGTATTCACTGTACTCGTTGTATTCGGTTTGGTGAAGAAATCGCTGGGTTAAAGGAATTAGGTGCAACAGATCGTGGTGAGCTAATGGAAATTGGTACCTATATTGATCATAGCTTAACCTCTGAGGTATCTGGAAATGTTATAGATCTATGCCCAGTAGGTGCGCTCACTGATAAGCCTTATCGCTTTAAAGCACGAGCCTGGGAAATGACAGGGCATCCTGCTATTTCTCCTCATGATAGTATGGGCACCAATATTGAACTGCATATTCTACGAAATCAAGTGATGCGAATCGTTCCTCGTGAAAATGAAACCATTAATGAGACTTGGATTACAGACAGAGATCGCTATGGCTGTTTAGGATTAACCCACGAAGATAGGCTGAAACACCCTATGGTAAAACAAAATGGTGTTTGGCAAGAAGTAGATTGGGAGGAAGCACTAGGAGCAGTAGCCCATGGATTAAGATCTATAGTAGAGAAAAGTGGGGGTACTCAATTAGGTGGTCTTATTTCTCCTTATGCCACAACTGAAGAGCTTTATCTTTTTCAGAAACTCCTTCGAGGATTACACAGTAATAATATTGATTCTCGCCTACATCAACAGGATTTTCATAATTTTGGAATCCATCTTGAAGATCTAGCATTTAAGCACTCTATTGAAGAAATAGAGAACTCTGATTTAATTCTATTAGTTGGTGTTAACCCCCATAAAGATCATCCTCTTCTTGGGTTAAAATTTCGCAAAGCAGCCCACCATGGAGCAAAAATAGCTATTATTAATCCAGTAGACTATTTAGTGCGGTTTCCAGTCGTAGAAAAAATAATTACTGACTCCTATGGAATGATCCATGGACTTGCGGGAATCGCTAAAAGCTTAATTGAATTGAAATCAGAAACTTTAGAAAATAATTGGACAGTACTGCTAGATAACATAGAGCCTACAAGTTCAGAGCGAGCAATAGCTAAACGATTAGTAGGGTCTACTAATGCACGGATCTTTTTAGGAAAAATAGCAGAAGGTCATCCAAATTTTTCAACGCTTCAAGCACTTAGTTATTTGATAGGTCAATTAACCAATACTCAAATAGGATTTATTCCCTCTGGGGGTAATGCAATAGGTGCAGCTATCGCCGGAGCACTACCGCATCAAGGTCCTGGTGGTAATTTTGTTCCAGTAAAAGGGCTGGATTGGCAATCTATATTCGAAAAGGGGCTTTCAGGATACTTGCTACTAGGCGTTGAACCAGAGTTTGATTGTATCAACCCTGGACTAGCTCAAAAAGCACTACAAGATGCCAATTTTGTTGTTTCTTTAACAGCATTTTGTAGTAAACATGTGCTTGAATACGCAGATATTTTACTACCTATTAGCAATTTTACAGAAACATCAGGGACATTTATTAATCTTGAAGGGCATTGGCAGAGTTTCACTGCAGCAACACACTCATCAGGAGATGCTCGCCCCGGTTGGAAGGTATTGCGTGTTTTAGGTAACTTATTACAAATTCCTGAATTTGAATATTTTTCCTCTGAAGAGGTATGCAATGCACTAAAAGATGAAATCAAAAAAATAGGCAAAACTAAAAGAGTCGCTTGGTATCCTAAATCTCTAGGTATTGAAAATAAAGAAGAAAAAATAGGATTAGTAAGAATAGCAGAACTTCCTATCTATAGAGTAAATAGTTTAATTAGGCGTAGTTATCCGCTACAACAAAGCCCTGATGGACAAGCAGCCCATATTGCTTATCTTAATAGTATTGATATAAATAAATTAGGTTTGCAAGATGCAAAGTATATTGAAATAAGCCAAGAAGGGAACAAAACTAGGTTACCATTTGAAATAAGTGATCTAGTTGCTGAAGGGTGCATACAATTAGCTACAGGGATTGAAGAAACAGCATCTTTAGGTGCTCCATTTACTTATGTGCAAGTCGCATCAGGGGAATTAAAGTAAGCAATGTTTAGTTATTTTTTAACTGTCTTAGTTATCCTTATTAAGATTGTTGGTATTATATTGCCTTTACTACTTACAGTTGCATGGCTTACTTTTGCTGAGCGGAAAATTATTGGGTTTATGCAAGTTCGAGTATCTGCCAATAGAGTAGGTCCTAGAGGTTGGTTACAGCCAATTGCAGATGTAGTTAAATTAATTCTTAAAGAAATCATTATTCCTACCAGTGCTAATAAGTATTTATTCTTCTTAGCTCCTGTGCTTGCTATCGCTCCGGCACTTTCTGTATGGGCTGTTATTCCTTTTAGTCCAGAGTTAGTCCTAGCAGATATTAATGCTGGGCTGCTTTATATTCTAGCTATTGGTTCTATGAGCGTGTATGGAATTATCTTAGCAGGATGGGCTTCTAATTCTAAATATGCTTTTTTAGGTGCTATGCGATCGGCTGCACAAATTGTATCTTATGAAATTGCTATGGGCTTTGCTTTAGTTGGGGTGCTGATTGCTGCAGGTAGTCTTAATCTTAGCAAGATAGTAAATGCACAAACAGGCGGTATATGGCATTGGTTTTGGCTTCCATTGTTTCCTTTATTTTTAGTGTATTACATTTCAGGAGTAGCAGAAACTAACCGTGCCCCTTTTGATATGGCAGAGGGTGAATCAGAAATTGTTGCAGGGTATCATGTAGAGTACTCAGGAACCGCATTTGCACTTTTCTATCTTACTGAATACGTGGAAATGATCTTAGTTTCAACCCTAGCCGCTTTAATGTTTTTAGGTGGATGGCTGTCTCCTTTTGAAGGTACCAGATTTGAGTCAACATTTGCATCCATTCCTAGCCTTTTTTGGCTATTAGCAAAAACAGCATTTTTTTTATTTTTTTATTTTTGGCTTCGTGCTACTTATCCACGATATCGCTATGATCAGATTATGCGATTGGGATGGAAAGTGTTTATTCCTATTACAATCGTATGGCTATTAGTAGTAGGTGGGGCTAGAATTACACATATAGGTCCTTGGTTTGCATAAATAGAGGAGGCTATATATGAATATCTTACGTTCTTATTTAAAAAGTTTTTTACTCTGGGAACTAATTCTTGGTCTAAGACTAACAGGTCGTTATCTATTTGCTAGAAAAATAACTGTCCAATTTCCAGAAGAAAGAACTCCCTTATCTCCTAGATTCAGAGGGCTTCATGCTCTACGACGCTACCCTAATGGAGAAGAGAGGTGTATTGCTTGTAAATTATGCGAGGCCGTATGTCCTGCTTTGGCCATTACTATTGACTCTCATCAAAGGGAAGATAAAACTCGTCGTACAACTCGATATGACATTGATCTTTTTAAGTGTATTTATTGTGGTTTTTGCGAAGAAGCATGCCCTGTTGACTCAATTGTATTGACAAGAGTTTTTGATTACCATTTTGAAGAACGTGGCGAACAGATTATGCATAAGGAGCAATTATTAGCGATTGGTGATAAATATGAACATCAGATTGCTGCTGATAGGACAGCGGATGCACCTTATCGATAATTAATAGCACTCAAGTTTTATATATTATTTATGGAAAAAATACTATTTTATATCTTTTCTGCTATTTTGCTGTTTGCGGCATCTATGGTAATTACAGTACGCAATCCTATTCAAGCAACCTTATTTTTAATTTTAGCTTTTTTTACAAGTGCAGCAATTTGGTTGTTACTTGAAGCAGAATTTTTAGCTATTATTCTAGTACTGGTCTATATCGGTGCAGTAATGGTTTTATTTTTATTCGTAGTTATGATGTTAGATATTAATTTAGTTTCCTTACGAGAAGGGTTTATCAAATATCTTCCCGTAGGATTTATAGTATCAGCACTCACTGCATTTGAGATGATGGCGGTATTAAAGCCAGAGAATTTTGGCTTATCTGTACCTGTACCCACACCTCACGATTCAAACTATAGTAACACAGAGGAGCTAGGGAATATCCTCTATACAGTCTATAGTTATCCTTTTGAGCTTGCTGCAGCAATTTTGCTAATAGCTATTGTCGCTGCGATCACTCTCACTCTGCGGAGAGGTACCAATAAACATCAAGATCCGTCACAACAAGTACAAGTGAATCCCAAAGATCGAGTTAGGCTGGTTAAAATGACCAACTCGGAAACACGTAAATAGGTTAAATAAGCGATAATGGTAACACTATCTGATTTTTTAGTTTTAGGCGCACTATTGTTCTGTCTTTCCGTTGCTGGGATTTTCCTAAATCGGAAGAATATTATTATCATCCTCATGTCACTTGAGCTTATGTTGTTAGCAATTAATATAAATTTTCTTGCATTTTCACATTTCCTAGAAGATATATCTGGTCAAGTATTCGTTTTTTTTATATTAACAGTCGCTGCAGCAGAAAGTGCTATTGGTCTTGCAATTCTTGTAGTGTTATTTCGCACCAGACATACTATTAATGTTGGTGACTGGGATAAATTAAAGGGCTAGAACGAGATGAAAGCCCAAACTATCGGAATAATAATAGCACCCTTAATCGGTTGTATTATTGCAGGTTTATTTGGTCGTAAAGTTGGACGTGTCTGGTCTCATCGTGCAGCAATAGCTGGAGTTGCAATTTCCTTCCTGTTATCTTCCATTGTTTTCATTCAAGTAGTAACAAGTGGAGCTACCTATAATGAGCATATCTACACTTGGATAGGTACGGGGAATTTCCACTTAGAAATAGGATTTTTAATCGACCATTTGAGTGCTCTCATGATGGTAGTTGTAAGTTTTGTATCTTTAATGGTACATATATACACCATTGGTTATATGGATGATGATCCTGGATATCAGAGATTTTTTAGCTATATTGCACTATTTACATTTTCCATGTTAATGCTGGTTATGGCTAATAACTTTCTGCAACTTTTTGTAGGTTGGGAAATAATGGGATTAATATCCTACCTATTAATAGGATTTTGGTATAAAAAAGAATCAGCGATTTATGCTAATCTTAAAGCCTTTCTTGTCAACCGTGTAGGAGATATTGGATTTTTATTAGGAATTGCCTGTGTATTAATGTATACAGGTAGCTTAGATTATAGTGAAGTGTTTGCAGCAATTCCGTCATTATCAGAAAAAACAATATCACTATTTCCTAATACTTCTTATGCAGTACCTACAGTAATAGGCATTCTTCTTTTTATCGGAGCAATGGGTAAATCTGCCCAAATGCCACTACATGTTTGGCTACCTGATTCTATGGAAGGACCTACACCTATTTCTGCGCTTATTCATGCTGCTACTATGGTAACTGCAGGAATTTTTATGGTGGCTCGAATGTCGCCTATATATGAGTTATCAGAGACTGCTTTAGGGTTTGTGCTAATCATCGGTGCATGTACTGCATTTTTTATGGGGCTTGTGGGTATCGTACAAGATGATATTAAGCGAGTTATTGCGTATTCTACTTTATCCCAATTAGGATATATGACGGTTGCTCTTGGTGTTTCTGCTTATTCAGCAAGTATTTTTCACTTAATGACTCATGCATTTTTTAAGGCACTTTTATTTTTAGGTGCTGGTTCCGTAATTATTGCGATGCATCATGAACAGGATATGATGAAAATGGGCGGATTAAAAAGATATATGCCTATTACCTATTGGACAATGATTATTGGTGCACTTGCGTTAATCGGATTTCCTGGATTC
Organism: Candidatus Nitrosacidococcus sp. I8; assembly: GCF_945836005.1. Classification (NCBI taxonomy): domain Bacteria; kingdom Pseudomonadati; phylum Pseudomonadota; class Gammaproteobacteria; order Chromatiales; family Chromatiaceae; genus Candidatus Nitrosacidicoccus; species Candidatus Nitrosacidicoccus urinae. The sequence continues at coordinate 219,860 of NZ_OX241534.1, forward strand.
TCAGGTTTTTTCTCCAAAGACTCTATTATTGAAGCAGTACACCTTTCTAATATGCCGGGATCTAGTTTTGCTTATTTGATGGTAGTTTCCGGAGTCTTTGTGACAGCCTTCTATACATTTCGAATGTTATTTCTTACCTTTCATGGAGAAGAAAGAATGGATGAGCATACGAAGAGTCATCTTAAAGAATCTCCATATGTCGTTACCATTCCGCTTATTTTATTGGCTATACCTTCTGTCATTGTAGGAATCTATATAAAAACCCTTTTGTTTGATGGTTTTTTTGGCGAAGCAATAGCAGTATTGCCGAATCATAACGTATTAGAAAAAATGGGTACTGAATTACATGAAGGGATTATTCCATTTATTTTAGAAGGATTTAAAGGTCTTCCTTTTCTTTTAGCAGCTGCAGGTGTAATCACTGCGTGGCTTTTATATATTGCTTATCCTAAATTACCTAACCAAATTAGATCTCGATTCTCTCTAATTTATTGGGTTCTAATAAATAAATATGGCTTTGATCGATTTAATGAAATTTTCTTTGCAGGGGGCTTTCGTTATATCGGGAATTTATTTTCTCGATTTGGAGAACGGCTACTAATTGATGGTTTAATGGTAAATGGATCAGCACGAGTAGTAAGTGTCACCGCTCAAATTTCACGCCATTTACAATCTGGTTATCTTTTTCATTATGCTTTTGCCATGATTTTGGGTCTTTTATTTCTCATTGGTGGCTTTGTAATTTATAAGGGATAGGAATAATGTTACAGTTTCCAATTCTCTCATTAGTTATTTGGTTGCCAATTATGGGTGGTTTAGTAGTACTTGGGATAAGTAACCGTCCTACCGATCAAATTCGTAAATCTGCACTATTCTTTGCAGGGCTATCTTTTCTAATAAGCTGGTTTCTATATATTTGGTTTGATACCAGTGAAGCTACAATGCAGTTTCAAGAAAAAATAGTATGGTTAGAAGCTTTTAAAGTTTATTACCATGTAGGTATTGATGGTATTTCGATGCCGCTTATTATTTTAAATACATTCTCTACCCTCCTAGTAGTCATTGCTGGTTGGCAAATAATTAAATATAAATTAGCCCAATATATGGCTAGTTTTTTAATTATGGAAGGGTTAATGAATGGAGTTTTTGCAGCATTAGATAGCATTTTATTTTATATATTTTTTGAAGGTACATTGATACCTCTATTTCTGATTATTGGTATTTGGGGAGGACCTAATCGAGTTTACGCTACACTTAAGTTTTTCCTCTATACTTTTTTTGGATCAGTTTTCTTTTTAATTGCAATTCTCTACTTAAGGAGTGTTACTGGTAATTTTGATATTCTTAGCTTTCATGAAGTCCCTTTAGGAATGCAAGCTCAGATAGGATTATTTTTTGCTTTTCTAATTGCCTTTGCAGTAAAAATACCTATGTGGCCTGTGCATACTTGGTTACCGGATGCTCACGTTGAAGCCCCTACTGGAGGATCGGTTATACTAGCAGCAATCGCTTTAAAGCTGGGTGCTTATGGTCTTATGCGGTTTAGCCTACCGATTGTACCCGATGCTAGCCTTGCTTTAGATTGGTTCATTATTACCCTTTCTTTGATTGCTATAGTCTATATTGGGTTAGTTGCTATCGTGCAACAAGACATTAAAAAACTTATTGCTTATTCTAGTGTTTCCCATATGGGATTTGTTACTTTAGGGCTATTTATTAGCTTTGTAATCTTTGCTCAAGGAACTGAAGGAGAAGGATCTACCCTAGGGCTTTCAGGCGCACTAGTGCAGATGATTTCCCACGGTCTTGTATCTGCTGGTATGTTTTTATGTATGGGGGTCTTATATGATCGCATGCATACTCGTCTTATTAAGGATTATGGTGGTGTCATTAACACAATGCCTATCTTTGGTGCGTTCTGGGTTTTATTTGCAATGGCAAATACGGGATTACCTGGCACCTCCGGTTTTGTAGGTGAGTTTTTAGTGATTTTAGGAGCGTTTCAAGCTAATTTTTGGTATGCTTTTTGGGCATCACTTACACTAATTCTAAGTGCTTCCTATTCTCTATGGATGATTAAGCGAGTTGTGTTTGGTGAAGTATCAAATGATAATGTAGCTGCTTTGAAAGATTTAAGTACAAGGGAGTTTCTAATCCTTGGCTCATTAGCAGTAGCAGTATTATTTCTCGGAGTATGGCCTCAACCTTTATTAGAGGTTATGCACGAATCTATAGATCACCTATTATCCCAAATCACAGTGTCAAAATTAATTTAAATTATAAGCCACAGAATAAACAAGATGAGTTTCGATACGCCCAATTTTTTACCTGCACTGCCAGAAATATTAACTCTAGGAATGGGCTGCGTACTTTTATTAGCGGTTGCTTATAGTGGTGCACAAAGCGGTAAAATAGCATATAAAATTACACAAGCTACGTTAATAATTTTAGCATTAGTTACGCTATACTATTTTGATTCCTCTTCCCATAGCATCACATTTAATAATAGCTATATTAAAGATCCTTTAAGCGACTCGCTAAAAATATTTATTTATCTAACTGTTTTTTTGGTCTTTTTATATTCCCGGGATTATCTTCAAGCCAGAAATTTAGAAAAAGGGGAATTTTATATCCTTGGCCTCTTTGGGATGTTAGGGATTATGGTTATTACTTCAGCTCATCATTTTCTACTTCTTTATTTAGGTTTGGAGCTCCTCTCCCTAAGCCAGTATGCTATGGTGGCACTAAATAGAAATAATAACTTAGCTGCTGAGGCAGCAATGAAATATTTTGTGCTAGGATCGCTTGCTTCTGGTATGTTGCTCTATGGTATGTCTATGATATATGGAGTAACTGGGAGCCTTGAAATTGATGCCATAGCAAATACAATTGCAAAAAATACTGATGGTAACTCGAGTATCGTCTTAGCATTTGGGTTAGTCTTTATTATGGCAGCACTTGCTTTTAAATTTGGAGCAGTGCCTTTTCATATGTGGCTTCCTGATGTATATCATGGCGCACCAACAGCAGTAACCCTTTATATCGGTACTGCTCCTAAAGTTGCTGCGTTTGCAATGCTTATGCGTTTGCTAGTAGATAGCTTAGAAGGAATACAGCCGCAATGGGAGGGCATGATGATTATTCTTGCTTCTCTCTCCATGGTGCTTGGAAATATTGTAGCAATTGCCCAAAGTAATATTAAACGTATGCTTGCATATTCTGCTATATCCCATATGGGATTTCTCTTTTTAGGTACGCTTACAGGTACTCATACAGGATACGCAGCTTCTATGTTTTATATCATAATATATACTCTTATGAGCCTTGGTAGCTTTGGAATGATTGCATTACTTTCTAGATCAGGGTTTGAGTCTGATCAAATAGAAAATTTTAAAGGATTAAATGAGCGTAGCCCTTGGTTTGCTTTTATGATGCTCATTTTAATGTTCGCGATGATGGGATTTCCACCCACTGCGGGATTCTATGCTAAGTGGGCAGTTATTATGGCTATAATAGATAAGGGATTAATCTGGTTAGCTATAGTTGCGGTAGTTTCTTCTGTTATAGGTGCTTTCTACTACTTACGAGTAGTCAAATATATGTACTTTGATAAATCTAGTGAAACTACTCCTTTGAGTGTAAAAGCTGATTTTCAATGGTGTATGAGCGGTAATAGTTTAGCATTATTAGGATTAGGGCTTTTCCCAAGTTCCTTGATGAATTTATGCTTATCTGCTTTAAGCTAAAGAGTACAATATTACCTTTATTTAAAATTATTATTTTCTTTAAGTAAAGTAAGTATATTTTTCATATCTTCTGGAAGTGGCGCTTCCCAAGCCATGTTCTGCCCATTTAATGGATGAGTAAGCTCTAAGCGAACGGCATGTAGTGCTTGCCGCTTAAAATTACGTAACCTGTCAGTCAGCATTTCATTACTTTTTTCTGGGATTTGGAGACGCCTGCCATAAACAGGATCTCCAAGTAAGGGGTAATTGATATAAGCTAGATGAACTCGGATTTGATGTGTCCTACCTGTCTCTAAAAAACAGGCTGCGTAGGTGTGGGACTGAAAACGGGATAATACTCTATAGTAAGTAACAGCTGGTTTTCCAGAATCATTTACAGACATTCTTTTTCGATCGATAGGATGGCGGGCTATAGGTGCCCTAATCACACCTCCACTTGTTATTACCCCTGTAGTAATTGCTCGATATTCCCTATGTATCTGATAATTTTGTAACTGCTGCACTAAATTAGTATGAGCTGGAATAGTTTTAGCAATGACTAACAGACCTGTAGTATCTTTATCTAATCTATGAATAAGCCCTGCCCGAGGTATTGCTTCTAATTCGGGAGCATAGTTCAATAATCCATTGACTAAAGTACCATCATAATTGCCTGCTGCTGGATGTACTACTAAATTAGCTGGCTTATTAATAATAATGAGAGCTTCATCCTCATAAATAATATGAAGTGGTAAAGGCTGAGGTTTCCACTCAGTTTCAGTTTCTACTTCTGCATGTAGTATTACAGATTCTCCGCCTGATACTATATCTCGAGGGCGAGCTGAAGTATCATTAATTTTTACTTGACCATTCTTTAGCCACATTTGAAGACGAGTACGAGAATAGGCAGGAAAGATTTGAGCAAGTGTCTGATCTAGACGCTTTCCTTCTAACTCTAGAGGAATGATCGTATTTTCTTGTATTAATCCTTTCATAAAATTTGTATTACTATACAGAAAAAATTTTAAGCCAGTATACTGAAAGGGTAAATCTAGCTATTTATATAAAATTTTATTAGCGCTATGAAAAATCACCTTCAAAACGAAACAAGCCCCTACCTATTACAACATGTAGATAATCCAGTAGATTGGCATCCTTGGAATAAAGATACACTAGATCGTGCCTCTCAAGAAAAAAAACCTATTTTACTCTCTATTGGCTACTCTGCTTGCCATTGGTGCCATGTCATGGCTCACGAATCTTTTGAAAATAAAGATACAGCACTCATTATGAATCAACACTTTATCAATGTTAAAGTAGATAGAGAAGAGCGCCCTGATTTAGATCAAATCTATCAGTTGGCACAACAGATGCTAACTGGTAGAACAGGCGGCTGGCCATTAACTTTATTTTTAGAGCCTACAAAACAAGTCCCCTTTTTCGGTGGTACTTATTTTCCCCCTGAAAGCCGATATGGATTACCTGGGTTTAAAGATTTATTACAGCAAATTTCCCAGTATTTTCACACAAATTCTTCAGAAATTTATGCCCAAAATAGCCGTTTATTAGCTGCTTTTAGAAATATTGATAAACGAATCCAGATTGATAAAGTTTCCAGCTTAGATTTTTCTCCTCTAAAGAAATCGCAGGAAGAATTATCCCAATCCTTTGATTTTCAATATGGCGGGATGAAAGGTGCTCCTAAATTTCCTAATCCTCCTATCATTGAACGATATTTGAATGAAACTATAGGATCTTATTTAACAAAAGAAGAACAACAGCAATCCACTACTAAACTTCAGATCACTTTAGATTATATGGCATTAGGAGGAATTTATGACCAGATAGGTGGAGGGTTTTATCGTTATTCAGTTGATGGAAAATGGCAAATTCCTCACTTTGAAAAAATGCTTTACGACAATGGGCAATTATTATTTCTCTATAGTAAAGCCTATAGTTTATTAAAAACGAAATTATATCGTAGAGTCTTACTCGAGACTGGAAACTGGGTGATTAGAGAAATGCAATCTCCAGAAGGAGGGTATTACTCATCTCTAGACGCAGACTCAGAAGGCCATGAAGGTAAATACTATGTTTGGTCTGAAAAGGAAATCCAACCCATATTAGATGACAGTGAATATCAATTAGCCAATCAGTATTTTGGGCTAGATCAGCCTAGCAATTTTGAAGATTATTGGCACCTACATTGTACTATTAGTGAGGAAATTTTAGCTCAAAAACTAGAACTACCTCTTGATAGTACTCAAAAACAAATTATCACTATTAAAGAAAAACTACGTGTCGCTAGAAGCAATCGCATTTACCCAACTCGAGATGAAAAAATACTGACTTCTTGGAATGGATTAATGATTAAAGGTATGGTAACTGCAGGGCAAGTATTAGATCAACCTAATTTTATTGATTCTGCCGAGAAGGCATTAAGATTTATCCATAATAATTTATGGATAAATGATCGTTTGCTGGCTACTTACAAAGACAAAAAATCAAGATACCCTGCTTATCTTGATGATTATGCTTTTCTTATCGATGCACTAATAACTTTATTACAAATACGATGGAAAGATGAGCTCTTTACTTTTTTAATTCAACTTACTGATACGGTGCTTACTCACTTTGAGAATAAGGATCAGGGCGGTTTTTATTTCACTGCCCATGATCAAGAGGTACCTATTTCCCGTTTGATACCTTTAACAGATAATGCAACGCCATCAGGAAATGGGGTAATGACGTACAACCTAATACGGCTTGGGCATTTATTTGATAATATGGCTTATTTGGAAGCAGCTGAACGATGTTTAAAAACGAGCTGGTTTAGTGTCCAACAAACTCCTCATGCCCATTGTAGCTTGCTTAAAGCACTAGAATTATATCTTTATCCTCCAGAAATAATTATATTACGAGGACCTGAATCAGCATTGATTCCATGGCATCGTCCTGCTTTTGAGCACCACATGCAACGCAGAATAGTGCTTGCAATTCCATTGTATACTAATAAGTATTTGCCTAAACAGCTAGAAAAATATCAGCCTATTAATTTAAATGGAGTAACAGCTTATATTTGCCATGGTCAGACTTGTTTAGCCCCCATCACTGAATTTGAATCATTTAAAAGCCAGCTTAAAGGCAGTAACCAAAATTATCTTTAAACCGATCCCAAAACTCTGTAATCTTAAAATAATGATTTTGAGTGCCATGGGATTCGATTTTAATTGCTCCTAATAAAGAAGCAATATGACCGGTGGTTTCCCAATCCATACCATGGCTAATACCATAAAGTAACCCTGCCCGATAAGCATCGCCACACCCTGTTGGATCCGATAGAGTAGCAGCCCTAGCAGGTGGAATTTTAACCTCTTTTTCTTCAGTATAAATAGTAGAGCCATCACCACCTTGCGTTATAATAAGTGCCTTTACTTGTTTTGCAAGCTCTTCAATAGATAACTGAGTACGATCTTGAAATAAATGTGCTTCATAATCATTCATACTTATCCAAGTCGCTTGTTGCACAAAAGTAAGAAGCTCATTTCCACTAAACATAGGCAATCCCTGCCCTGGATCAAAGATAAATGGAATACCTGCTTCATAGAATTGCTTAGCATGCTGAATCATTCCATCTCGACCATCAGGAGAAACAATACCAATATCAATATCCTTATTTCTGTTAGCATCTTCAATTCTGTTTTCATGGGAAAAATTCATCGCCCCTGGATGGAATACTGTAATTTGATTACTATCGGTATCTGTAGTAATAAATGCTTGTGCAGTATAAGTATTATCAATTAAACGTACATATTGGAGTGGAATATCCTTTTTAGTAAACCATTCTCGATAGGAAGTAAAATCATCTCCTACCGTCCCCATAGGGATAGGATCTCCTTGAAGTAATTTAAGGTTGTAAGCGATATTGCCTGCACATCCGCCAAATTCTCTACGTAGCTTAGGTGCTAAAAAAGAAACATTGAGCATATGTACTTTATCTGGAAGGATATGCTTTTTGAACTGATCGTGGAACACCATGATCGTATCGTAGGCAAATGATCCACAAATTAATGCTGGCATGTTTTCTCCTTGATTATGAAATTTTTATTTAAAGAATCATATAGCTTCACTTTAACCCTGCCAAGCGATATCCAATTCTCGTGCTGCTTTGACCTCATCAAGGCGACGTACTGGTAAATTGTGAGGAGCGGATTTAAGCTGATTTAGATCCTCGTGTGCCTCTCTTATAATTTGTGCCATGGCATCAACAAAAGAATCAAGAGTTTGTTTACTCTCTGTCTCTGCTGGCTCTATCAAAAGACACTCAGGGACTAAGAGGGGAAAATAAACAGTAGGCGCATGAAAACCAAGATCTAGTAATCGTTTAGCCACATCAGTTGCTGTCATATTCATTTCTTGAGCTTGTCGTTTTAAGGTAACCACAAATTCATGACCAGCACGACGAGTTGGATAAGCTAAATCAAATCCTAGCTCGCTCATTCTCTTTGCAAGATAGTTAGCATTTAGAGCAGAGAAATCAGATACTCGCTCCATACCTTCTCGACCCAACAATCTAATGTAAATATAAGCACGGAGTAAAACTCCTGCATTCCCCATCCAAGCAGAAAGTCGACCAATACTCTGTGGGCAATCCTCTTCTACAAGCCAGCGGTATTGTCCATCCGCTCTTCTACCTACTCGGGGGATAGGAAGAAAAGGGAGTAATTTTTCACCAACACCAACAGGTCCGGCTCCAGGGCCGCCGCTACCATGAGGCGTAGCAAAGGTTTTATGTAAGTTAAGATGAATGACATCAAAACCCATATCTCCAGGTTTTACTTTACCTAAAATAGCATTTAGGTTTGCTCCATCATAATAGAGTAACCCACCTGCCTGATGCACTTTATCGGCAACCGTTTTAATATTACGATCAAAAATCCCTAAGGTAGAAGGATTAGTCAACATAATTCCTGCGGTTTTTGGTCCGAGTACTTTATCAAGTGCTGCTAAATCTATATCTCCTTCCGCATTGGTAGGAATTTCCCGTACTTGAAAACCGCACATGGTTGCTGTTGCAGGATTGGTACCATGGGCTGCATCAGGAACTAGCATTTCACGCCGTTCATGATTACCCATTGCATCATGATAAGCTCGGATCATTGCAACTCCAGTAAATTCTCCTTGAGCTCCAGCCATAGGAGCAAGGCTAATAGCCTTCATCCCTGTAATAGCAGCTAGAATTTCTTGCAGCTCATAAAGACAAGATAAATAGCCTTGACTTAGAAAATCAGGCGTTGCTGGGTGTCGCTCTAAGAATCCAGGCAGATGAGCTAATGTATGACAAATCTTAGGGTTGTACTTCATAGTACAGGAACCTAAGGGGTAGAAGTGGGTATCGATTGAAAAATTTTTTTGAGATAACCGGGTGTAATGCCGGACTACATCCAATTCAGAGACTTCAGGTAACCTAGGAGGAGTTTTTCTCAATAGATCCTGTGGTAAATCTTCTGTAATAGAATTATTTTTAGGAATTTGAGTTGGTGCATGTCGGTTTGGGCGTGAAGATTCAAAAATCAGCATAGTGTAAAATAGATTTTAGTTTATTAAAAAAATTTGTCTCTCAAGTGTAATATAGCAAGAAGCTGGTTAACATTAATTAGTACATAGTGAGAATATAGGTACTTAAAATTTCTTTATTACAATCTATCTATATTCACTCAATTTTTAAGCTAGTCATAGATAAGGCACCAGCTATTGGTTTATCATTAAAGAAACTAATTGATTCGTTCTTTTCTTTCAATCCAAGAATATATAGTAGTGGAAGATAGTGCTCCACAGAAGGAATAGCAAGCTGAAAGGCTGCTCCTTGGGTTTCAAAATCAATAAGTGCCTGATGATTATCATCTAAAATAAGCTTTTTTATTTTTTCATTAGCTTCCATCGCCCAATCATAAGCAAATTCTTCGTTTAGTTTTCGCCAGTCTACTTTCCTAAGGTTATGAACAATATTACCACTACCAATGATTAGTACACTTTTTTCCCGAAGAGGTATTAATTCTTGAGCTAATTCATAATGCTGCTGAGGTGTTTTATTAACATCTAGGCTCATTTCAACAATAGGTATATCTGCATCTGGATAAAGATGCTTAATTACCGACCAAGCTCCATGATCAAGACCCCAAGTATAATCTAAACTTACTTCAGTAGATTTTATAAGCAATTTTATTCCTGTTGCGAGTGTAGGGCTACCTGGTGCTGGGTACTGTACTTCAAAGAGTTCTTGAGGAAATCCAAAAAAATCGTGAATAGTAGCTGGATTTTCCATAGCTGTTACTTGGGTTCCTTGGGTTTCCTAATGTGCTGATATACATAAAATAGCATTTGGTTTTGGGATTTTCTTACTAAGGTTTCGAAATTCAATAACAAATTCATTTTCTTCAATAGCGTTCATCGGACTACCGTGCCCCAAAAATAATATGGGCATTTTCTCTACACTATTAAAAGAGTTAATAACTTTATCTGAGATCATCTAATTAGTTTTAGTCTTACCAATATAATTTAAAGGTAGAATTATTCGTTTAATTTATAAAATTCAATGCCTTAAGGAGGAAGCTATACTAAGTATAGCAAGGCTTATTAAGATAAGTATGACACCAACTGTTTCAGGCAGTGTGGGGATTTCATTAAGAATCATGCCTGCAAGGATAATAGTGATCACTGGAACTCCAAGAGAGCTTAAGCTAGTAATACTAGCTGATAAGTGCTGCAGGGCGTAGAGCCAAAGAATCCAACCTAAGGCACTTGATAAAATACTGTTATAAGCTAATGCCCATAAAAAAGCACTGCTCCAAATTGGAATAGATTCTCCTATGAAATAGGAGAACGTTTCTAACGCTAGACCACCAATAAACATCTGCCAAGCATTAATATTAATAAGTTCTGCAGTATTATTTAATTTTATTTCTTTACTTATAATGACACTTACTCCCCACAATAACCCAGCAATTAAAGCAAGTAGGGTACTTACCAAGGTAAAGTGAGTTTCCCAAGGATCAATAATGCCAATTAAACCTATCCCTGCAATACCAAGTGCTAGCCACTGTAATTTATAAATAGGTTCTTTTAAAAAATGTGCCGCAAAAATAATAGCCCATAGAGGCATGGTATACACAAGTACTGCACTTTTTCCTACACTACCCTCTACAAGGGCTAAGGCACCACTACCCATAAACCCTACGGTTTGTAATAAAGAGAGCCAAAGCATAGGTTTAATATGTACTGGCTTTAACGTGTTTTTTTTTAGAAAAAGAATAAGAAATAAGAATAATCCACCAACGATAGAGCGTAGCGCAGCAAACTCTACTGGAGCACACCAAATCAGTGCTTGTTTCACGACAACCCAGCCATATCCCCAAATAAATGTTAAAACAACTAATGCAAGGATTGAGCTAACTTGGTTTGGTATTTTTCTAATATTACTAAGAGATAAATTCATTAGCAGCAGCTCAAAAATATTGAATAGCCTCGTAAAGCATTTTTTTTCCTATCACTATAAACATGGCAAAATAAATTATAGTAATAATATTAATTAAATAACCTAAGAGAATAAAAACCCCATCACATTGGAGTAATCCTACAGCTAAACAAAATAGTGCAAATCCCGGTAAAGTATTACTGAGGGGAATAAAACCAAGAGGCAAAATCAGTAGAACAGCTCCTAAAATTAGAGCAAAGTTATGTATTTTGTATAAGATTCTTTTAGTAGTTAACCAACTTAAGCGATAAGGGTGGCTAATTCTTACTAAATAGTTTAGCCATACTAAACTGTACTCTAAAGCAGTAGAAAGTGCTTTTGTAGAAATAAGTTTATTTCTAATAGATTTAGGTAACCATAGAGGATGGTCAAAAAAAAGGCTTATCCCAATAGATAAAATTACCATACCACACACTGCACCCATTCCAGGGATAGAGATAGGGATGATAAAGATCAGAGAAAGTAGTAAAACAAAGTATATTAACCCTTCTTTTCCTATTAAATTCTGGGTTTCAATTAAGGTGAAATGATCTGAGGGTAATTTTTCTACAACTTTCCTAAGTTTTTGTATAAGCAGCGGTTGCACTAATATTATTTAGCTTGAGAAAGGGCTAATTCTTGAAATAGTTTGTCTCCAATATATTTAACACCTTCTATAGTTAAATGATTACCATCCCAAGAGATAAGATCATCTTTGGGTGTTACTATAGGACACTTTTCGTTATCTCCGTAAATGATTTTAATTTGATTAATAAAGACTTCAGGAGGTAATTCATTTTTCATTACCGTGTTAATAGATGATTTCCTATCTATCATTTTTTGGCGTAGATTTTTCCGCTTTTCTTCCCCTAAATAGAATAATTTTCTAGCGTTCATAGATTCGCCAAAGCTTTTAGCACCAATAACAAATAATTTTTGATTGGGGTTTAATTTTATATTAGTAATAGTCTCTGGTAGAAACTTTCTAGTGTTTTTGCTCTTTTTCTTACATACCCTTCTTGGATTGTATTGTTTGCATATTTCCACTATTTCATCTCTTTTGGAGAAAATAGACTAGATACCCCATAGGTAAAAACTAGTCATAAACTAAGAGATAATACAATAAACGAACTAGCCCCTACACATCTAAGTAAAATAGGTCTAGAGATTCTATCTTGGTTACGAAATGGAGTTTCTACGGAAACCCAGCTTCTTATAATTGTTTAAAATTTTACATATATAAATATGCCCGCAATAGTAATTTACGGGCATATAAAAAAACAAAAATTGCTAAAAAACTATTCCATCTCTCTCATTTTAACTTCTTTGTTTGTTCTGCATTCTTCTACATAATGTCTAATTTGCTCCCTTAGTGCTTCAGCTCCTTTAATTCCCTCAATTAGAGAAGTAGGTGTGGTTGCATCTGTAGAAATAATAGTAATTGTGCCTAATCCAAAAATTCTTTCAAAGAATGACTGATAGAGCTCTGTATCCCGCACTCTATAGAGCTCTAATTCTTCAATTTTTCGAGAAAAAACCCCGTTATGAGATTTCAACCGTTGGGAAGTTAGTTCGTAATACTGGCTTTTAGTTTCAAGAAAGCACCAAAATGAATATAGAATTGCAATAGCACCAATTCCTGCTGCCGCACTAATTGCTGGCACAGAAGAAGTTAGCTTTAAATAAAAAACTACACCTACTGCAATGGGAGGAATTAAACTACAAATAATATAAGTACCGAAGTTGACAATTTGGGATTGACTACCAGACCAAACTTTAGTTTCTTCATTCATCGTTATTTTTCCTAGCTGCTGTGAATAATGGTTCTACAATAAGAATAATTTTTAATTAAATTAGTATAAATTAAAAAAGATACAGTGCTTTAGCATATTCACAATAATATTGATGCGATCTATAAAAAATAAATAGATTTTTATGGCTAAGAATTCTATTACGGTTAGAGGGGCAAGACAAAACAATCTTAAAAGCTTAGATTTAGAACTTCCCTTAAATGAGCTTATTGTAGTCACTGGGGTAAGCGGATCAGGAAAATCCTCTCTAGCTTTTGATACTATTTATGCAGAAGGTCAACGACGCTATGTAGAGACTTTCTCTCCCTACGCCCGCCAATTCCTTGATCGAATGGATAAGCCTCAAGTAGATTATATTGATGGAGTACCCCCTGCAATTGCCATTGATCAAGTCAATCCTATTCGTACTTCCCGGTCTACGGTAGGAACTATGACTGAGCTTAATGATCACCTTAAGCTCTTATTTGCTAAAGCTGCTCAGCTCTATTGCCAAGGGTGCGGAAAACAAGTACAAAAAGACACTCCAGAGAAAGTATATGATCAGCTGTTTACCTTACACTCTAGTCCAGATTATAAAACTAGAATTCTAATTACGTTTAAAATTAATATCCCAAACCACTCTTCTACGGATGAAATTAAAACCCAACTTCTAAAACAAGGCTATACTCAAATTCATAGCCAAACAGAACATATATTAGAAGTTATTCAAGATAGAGTATTACTTGGTACCATCCAACGTAGCCGTATTCTAGAATCTTTAGAAGCTGGATTTAAATATGGGCAAGGTCATATTGCTATCTATCCCCTAAATGAGAAAAAACAACCCTTATCTCCTTGGTATTTTTCCATATATCTTCATTGTCCTCATTGTAATCTTTCTTATCAAGAACCTTCTTCTAATCAATTCTCTTTTAATTCTCCTCTAGGTGCTTGTGAGACCTGCCGAGGATTTGGGCGAACCATAGGAATAGATTATGGTTTAGTAATTCCAGATCAACAAAAAACTCTTGCCGAAGGAGCTATTAAACCTTGGCAAACAAAAAATTATGCAGAATGCCAAGAAGATCTAATTCGATTTGCTAGCCAACAAAATATTCCTATAGATATTCCTTGGGAAGAATTGACTCAAGATCAACAAGATTGGGTACTAAAGGGAGATGGAGCATGGGAAGATAATCAATGGTATGGGGTTCGTGGCTTTTTTAGCTGGCTAGAGAGTAAAAGCTATAAAATGCATATTCGGGTACTGCTTGCAAAGTACCGTACCTACCATATATGTCCAGATTGCCAAGGTGCTCGCTTAAAATCTGAAGCGTTCTTATGGCGGCTTGGTACTCGAGCAAACGCAGATGAAGTGCTCGATAGATCCAAGAGATTTAAACCTCATCAAGTAATCCTTTCTCTCTCACAATGGCAAGTACTCCCAGGACTGACTATTCGTGATTTACTCTCTCTCCCTATTGATCGTTGCCAGCAGTTTTTCCAAAATCTTAACTTATCTCATTCTATGGATGAATCACTTAAACTGCTTCTTACTGAAATACGATCCCGCTTAAGTTATTTAATGGAAGTAGGGGTAGGCTATCTAAGTTTAGATCGACAATCTCGCACCCTAAGTGGTGGTGAAGTACAAAGGATTAATTTAACTACAGCACTAGGCACTTCTTTAGTAAATACTTTATTTGTTCTAGATGAGCCAAGTATTGGTCTGCATGCAAGAGATACAGGTCGTATCATTCGTATCCTTCAGAGACTAAGAGATTCGGGTAATTCTTTACTCGTAGTAGAGCATGATGCACAAATTATGAAAGCCTCTGATCGCATTTTGGATTTAGGACCAGGTCCTGGAGAGCATGGAGGGGAAAAAGTTTTTTTTGGTACACCTCATCAACTCATGGAAGCCAAAATATCCCTTACAGGTGATTACTTAGCGGGTAGAAAGAAAATTAGATTCCTATCCTCTGATTCTAAAAAACGAGAATCTAAGCATTACTTAGAAATTTTAGGTGCTCAAGCAAATAATCTTAAAAACATCGACGTTAAGATTCCTTTAAACCGCTTAGTGTGTATTACTGGCATAAGTGGTTCAGGCAAATCTACCTTAATTCAAGAAGTGCTTTATCAGGAATGGTGCATATTTCAAGGCAAGACAGGAGATTCCTTAAGGAATTGCCAATCAGTTACAGGTTATGAATTCTTCCAAGAATTAATATTAGTAGATCAATCTGCTATTGGTAAAACAACCCGATCTAATCCTATTAGCTATGTAGGTGCTTTAGAGCCTTTGCGAAAAATTTTTGCTCAAGAGCCTTTAGCACAAGAGCGAGGCTATAGTCCTACCACCTTTAGTTTTAATAGCGGTACAGGGCGTTGCTCTGCTTGTAATGGATCTGGATTTGAACATGTAGAAATGCAGTTCTTAAGCGATGTCTATATTCGCTGCCAAGAATGTAATGGCCATCGATTTCGTCCAGAAATACTTGAAATCACCTTATCTTCCCCTACAAGTGAAGAGAGTAAGTCTATTGCAGACATTCTTGATCTAACTATAACAGAGGCAATAGGTTTTTTTGCTAACAGCCAAGAAATTTTAAAAAAAATAGAGCCTTTACAAACTGTGGGCTTAGGTTATGTAAAGCTAGGCCAGCCCCTACCTACACTAAGTGGGGGTGAATCTCAGCGGCTAAAATTGGCTGGATATCTAGCTAAAGCCAAAAATTATAAAAAAAATTCTCGCCCTATTTTATTTTTATTAGATGAGCCTACTACAGGACTACACTTTGATGATATTGCTACCCTGATTAAAGTGTTCCGGAAACTCTTAGCAGAAGAGCATTCTCTTATAGTGATTGAGCACAATTTAGACGTAATCCAAGCAGCAGATTGGCTGATTGATTTAGGACCTGAAGGGGGAGAAAAAGGTGGCAAGATTCTTTTTACAGGCAGGCCTACTGAAATTATCCATGCTCAGAATAATCATACCGGCAAAGCACTAAAGGAATATCAGCAAGAGTCTATAGAATTGGCTAAAGTAGCCGAGTCAGCAATCACTTATTTACCTAGTTCTGATTTTAAAAAACAGCAATCTACTTCCATCCATATCCATCATGCTTATGAATGTAATTTGAAAGGTATTGATGCAGATATTCCTAGAAACAAACTTACTGTAATTACAGGTGTTTCTGGATCAGGAAAAAGCACCCTTGCTTTTGATATTTTGTTCGCTGAAGGTCAACGGCGTTATTTAGAATCCCTAAATGCTTATGCTCGCCAATTTGTGCAACCTGCTCCTCGTCCTAATGTGGATGCCATTTATGGTATTCCTCCTACCGTAGCCATTGAACAACGTACTAGTCGAGGCGGCATAAAAAGTACTGTGGCTACTTTAACTGAAATTTACCATTTTTTACGATTACTATTTGTAAAACTAGGAAAACAATATTGTCCTGATTGCCAAATTCCTATTGAATCTCAAAACTTATTAACAATTAAGGATCAAATTATTAAGAATTACCAAAATCAGACTATTACGCTGCTTGCCCCATTGGTAACTGCACGAAAAGGCTACTATACAGATCTGGCAAAATGGGCAGCGAATAAAAGCTTTCCCCACTTACAAGTAGATGAAGTGCTTATTCCTACAGAAAATTGGCCTCGCCTTGATCGATTTAAAGAGCATACGATTCGGTTACCTGTAGGTAGCATAGTAATCAGCACAAAAAATGATGCTCAATTAACTGCCCTATTAAAACAAGTACTATCTTTAGGGCATGGTATGGTTAAAGTATGCTTAACTGCACAGCTAGAGCAATTATCATCAATCGAAAATAAATATGCTATTTATTCTATAAACCGCTCTTGTCCTACTTGTCATCGTAGTTTTAATGAATTAGATCCTCGTCTTTTTTCATACAACTCTAAACACGGCTACTGTATTCATTGCCAAGGTAGCGGGCTAGAAGATTTAGATCCAGATGAGGATCAATTGAAAAAAGAATTCTATGATGCTATCGCTATTTGTTCTGTATGTGATGGACAACGTCTTAATTCAGAAGCCCTATCGGTACGCTTTCGAGATAAAAATATTGCGGAAATTACAAAGTTATCTATAGCTGAAGCCGAAGTTTTCTTTCAAACGATCAAATTAAACAGAAGAGAAGCTACCATTGCCCAGGATATACTGCCTGAAATCAGAGCTCGACTCATTTTTTTAAGCCAAGTAGATCTTGCCTATATAGCTCTAGATCGATCAGCACCCACATTAAGCGGAGGAGAAGCACAACGAATTCGCTTAGCTGCACAACTAGGATCGAGCTTACAAGGAGTGTGTTATATCTTAGATGAACCCACTATTGGACTCCATCCCCGGGATAATGAAATGTTGCTAAATACCTTAAATCAGCTTAAGCAAAAAGGTAATACCATAGTGATGGTAGAGCATGATGAGACTGCGATTCGTAGAGCAGATCACATTATTGATTTAGGACCTAATGGTGGAATTAATGGTGGGCAAATAATGGTAGCAGGTGATTTAAATACGCTTTTAGCTCATAAAAAATCTTTAACAGCACATTATTTAAATCATTCAGTAAAAAATGCTATTCAAAAAAAGCAACGATCTATATCCCATTGGATTAAGATCAGAGGGGCTAATCTCCATAATTTAAAAAATATAGATATAGATTTTCCTTTAGAGTGCTTAGTGGGTGTTACTGGAGTAAGTGGTAGTGGTAAGAGCACCTTAGTTCGGCAAATACTTTATAAAAATCTCCAGAAAAAATTACAAAATAACGGAAAAAATAAAGATCCTGATCCGCCCTTCTATGGTTGTCACCATATTCAGGGATGGGAAAGTATCAATCAAGTAATAGAAGTAGATCAAACCCCTATTGGTAAAACCCCTCGATCTTGCTTAGCAACTTATATTGGGTTTTGGGATGATATTCGTTATCTTTTTTCAGAAACTCCTGCGGCAAAAATACGAGGTTATAGCCCAAGTCGTTTTTCTTTTAATGTAAAAGAAGGTTGTTGCCAAGAATGTAATGGGCAAGGTATCAAAAAAATTGAAATGAGCTTTTTACCTGATGTGATTATTCCTTGCGAAGTGTGCCATGGAGATCGCTTTGTTTCAGAAACTTTAACGGTACGGTACAAGGATAAAAATATTGGTGAAATTTTAAAAATGAACGTGGATGAGGCCACCTCATTTTTTGCTGCTCATCCTAAAATTTATCCACCATTAGCTCTACTTCAGAGAATAGGACTAGGTTATTTAGAATTAGGACAAGCTAGCCCTACCCTAAGTGGTGGAGAAGCTCAGCGAATTAAGCTAGTTGCAGAATTAGCTAGGAAAAATCCCAAAGCAAATCAACATATCTTATATGTTTTAGATGAGCCTACTATTGGTTTGCATATGGCAGATGTGGCTAAGCTTGTTGAAGTGCTACATCAACTCATTGATACAGGAAATACTGTAGTTATTATTGAACATAATTTAGATGTTATTGCTGAGACGGACTGGATTATTGACCTAGGACCAGAGGGAGGAAATGCAGGTGGAGAGGTTACCGCCTATGGAACTCCTAAGGATATCATTTCTTCTGCCTCTAAAAGTTATACTGCTCAATTTCTGGCAAAATCTTTATAAAGCTTATTAAACGTTTTCACATCTAAACAGCACGCTAGCTTTTAATTTAAAGCCAGCATGCCTAATTTAATTGTACGGCTATTGGTGAATAGAGGCAGTTACAGGAGATCCTACAGCTTTACCGCTAGGATTCATCAAGTGCCACCTAGCACCAAAACTTTCCTTATTTTGCCCATAAGTATCATAAGGACCAAGATCTTGAGCATGATAGTAAAGTGGCCAACCATTATAAGTTACCTGAGTAAGACCATCTTTACGTTGAATTGTGCCTAACAGAGAGGGATTAATTTTTCCATTTTTAGGGCTAGTATCAGTGCCATAAACAACCCACATACCATCTTTTGTATATTTAATACTGCTTAAGAGGGAGTTATCAACCTCATCACCTGCTTTAGATTCAGTGGTCACCGGCATCCAAGTTTTTGAACATTCTCCGTAGCAATTACTTGTTTTTCCTTGTTTATCCGCTTGTGAAATATAAAGACTATTTCCTCCATTCATATCTATGAGATAAACACCATATGGGGACTTTTCAGCAGTGGATAGTGCCTGTGCTGTAACCCCCCAAATAAGCAATAAAGTAAAAGCTGTAATCGTCTGATATTTAAGTAAATCATGACTCTTCATATCACTACCCTCCGCCTAATTTATTCGTTTTATACTTACAAGGATAGTGGGAAAATAACAAATATCAAGAAAAATTTATAAAAAATACATCTTTTAAAAATTGTTATTTTTCAGAGATATACTTAGATGCTTTCATACAAATTTCAGAGATGACTTTATTTAGTCTGTTAATAATATCTATATTTTTATCCGTAAAATGATGCCGATTGGCTATCCATTGCATGTCGTTATAAGTAATATGGGTAATCCCTTCATTGTCCCTCCAAACTAAAATTTTAGCAGGTAAATCAATACCAATCGTTTGGTTTTCTTCCATTAACCCTGTACCACCCGTTTTAGGGTTTCCAAAAATAATGAGCTGCGTAGGATTAAGCTCTCTTCCATGCTTTTTCGCACTTGCACTATGATCAATAATTGTAAAAATATGAAATCCTTCTTCTCTTAGAAGCGTTTTAATATAGTTCATCGTTTTTTTCAGGAGAGGACAGACCAGTTAACGTAACCAATCCTTGCTTCTCATTTATGATTTCAGTCATATTCTGTTGTGTTTTAGCATATAAGCAAAAAAAGGATATAGTTACTATAAATATAAGTTTTTTCATAAAACTCATCTAAGCTATCTTAGCTTTTACTATTTGGCTGGTTAAAGAAATATCTTTCTACTAGATGAAATGGCACACTGGCTAAATGCCAGCATGCCATTTTTAGGAATTATGTAAAGATAATCATTAATAACGAGAAGAGACTGTTATCGGCGTATCTATAGCTTTGCCTTCAGGAGTTACTAAAGCCCATTTAGAACCCAGACTAATTCTACCTTGCCCATGGGTATCATTAGGGCCAAAATCATTTAAATAATAATATAGGGGCCAGCCATTATAGGTGATTTGTATTAAACCATCCGCACGTATAATTGTACCCAGTAAAAATTTGTTTACTTTTTTATCGGCTTTAGGAAGTGCATTATGATCATAGGCAATATGCATCCCTCCATCCTTACCATATTGAATATTACTTAAAAAATAATTATTTAGACCTAAAAAAGAACTATTGATTTGATCATTTGACCCAGAATTAATTACTGGTCTCCAAACTTTATTACACCTTCTATAACAATGGCTTGCTTTACCTTGTTCATCTGATTGAGAAATATATAGACTATTTCCTCCATTTATATCAGTAAGGTAAGTACCATACGGGGATTTCTCGGCAGTAGATAGAGCTTGTGCTGATCCCCAGCTAAGGAATAAGATGAGTGCTATAGCACCTTGAGCACTATAAGTAACAGAATTTTTCATATGATGAACCTCCGTTTAACTTATTAGCCTTGTATCTATGTGATACAACAAGGAAGTGAAAATAATAAGTATCTCTCTAAGAGAAAACTTATAACCTCCTTATCTTGACCTAACTATTATGAACTACTGAAACATTCATTAAATAGCCTTTTATCTATATACATTAGAAGGTGTAATCTACATATAGGTTCCCATCTTTTGGTGGGATTAAAATAATAAAAAATAGGTTCTTATTCTTAAATATTTTTAATGCTTAGATAATTAATTAATTCTACATAAGTTTTTAAAAATTTGTGAGCAACATCAATGAATTTATATGTGCTCTCCTATTCTTATCGTGTTGAATATTACTGAAAAAGGAGCTATTGCTTTTAGCATGTGATCCAGAACTAATTACTGGTTTCCAAACTTTATTGCACCTTTTGTCTGTATTACACTCTCTGTAATACTTGTAATGATGATTTGCTTTATCTTGTTCATCTGTTTGGGAGGTATAAAGACTATTTTCTCCACTCATACCAGTAAAATAAGTACCATACAGGGATTTTTCGGCAGCAGATAAGGTCTGTACTGACCCCCAAGCAAGGAATAAAGCGAGTGCTATAACACCACTATAAGCAGCAGGGTTTTTCATACTCTGAACCTCCATCTAACTTATTAGCCTTATATCTATTGGTATAGCAAGGAAATTAAGTAAGTATGTTTTTAAGAAAAAACTTACCTGTTCATTAGACTTAATTTTTTCATAAAGGTCATCGAATTTACGAATAATTTCTTTATCCTGTCCTAAGTTAAGTAAGCTTTCATGGATTTCATCAAATAAAATACTAAAATATTCCTCAAATAGTCTCCTACCTCTATATATATTAGAAGATGGAACGTAAACAGGTCCCCATCTTTTAGTAGAGTTAAAATAATAAAGAATGGGTTTTAATTCTTGAATATTTTTAATATTTAGATAATTGATTAATCCTGCGTAAGTTTTTAAAAACTTACGATTAATATCAATAAATTTGCCTGTATCGTGATCATCATTATATTTAATTTCTAAATAGATGATTTGTCTTGTAGGTGTTTTAAAAAGAGAATCAACATCTTGTGTTTTTGAGGAAATTTGTTTGCTATTGTTTTGAGTTTCTACTCTAAAAATCTTCGTTTGTAATGCTTGGAAAAGATCATCACAGCGATCAGGGCTTTCAGCCTGTTGTCTTTCAGTAATGTATTTATCAATTAGACTATCGGTCTCTTTTGTGATTTGTTGTTTTACTCTCTCACCTGAATTAAGTAATAGCTCTATTTTAGGATCGCTCTCAATAATTTGACTGATTAGCTTTTCAATAAAATATCCAAACTTTATATTGAGCGATTGAAGTAATCCACTAAATACTAGGTAGTGAGCAGGTATAAAGTGTACTTTTTCCTTATGAATTGAAAGGGCTTTCTGAATATTCTTTTCTGTAATGCTATTATCAATGATCTGAATCACCGTATCTCGAACAATAGTCTTAGAATCAAAATCATTCATAGTAATTCTTGTTCTTTTCGATACTTTTCTCGTAGGGTATCAATGCTAATTAACTCATGATTAGCGTCTTCATAGTACCAATAATCCCAACCGTTAAAGGCAGTTTGTCCTTGTGCGGCAGCAGCAATTTGATGAATAGATCCAGAGGCTTTATCCCATAACAGATGAGAATCCGCCTTAAGTATCGCTTTAATTTGGCGGTTTTTAGAAAATAGGATTTGACCAATCTGCAAATATTGAGCCTCTATGAGTTGACCAATACTTATCCGTGGGGCAGTTCTCTTTGATGGGGTAGTCAGTGCAGACTCAGAGAGTAAAGCTTCAGAAATACTGTTTATTCTACTTTGAGCAATTTTGATATAGTGAGATTCTAGTTCGATGCCAATATAATTACGTTGTAGCTTTTTAGCTACTGCCCCTGTCGTACCTGAGCCAAAAAAAGGATCTACAACAATATCGTTAGGATTGCTAGATGAAAGAATTACACGGTAAAGTAGGGCTTCTGGCTTTTGAGTAGAGTGGGCTTTCTTTCCATTAATTTTAATCCGTTCTGCTCCAGTGCATAGGGGAATCTGCCATACATTAGGCATTTGTTTATCTTCATTAAAATTCTTCATTCCCTGATAATTAAACGTATACTTTTTTTGGTGCTCTGATTTTTTTGCCCAAATAAGTGTTTCTGTTGCATTTTGAAAGCGAGTACCTCGAAAATTAGGCATAGGATTGGTTTTATACCAAATCACATCATTTAAAATCCAATAACCTAAATCTATAAGGTGAGTACCTACTCGAAAAATATTATGATAAGAGCCAATCACCCAAAGAGTACCCTGATCTTTTAATACTCGTCGGCATTCATCTAGCCAGTTTCTAGTGAAAGTGTCGTACTCGGCAAAGCTATCGAATTGATCCCAATAATCTGTTACACCCTCTACTTGGGTTTGATTAGGTCGGAATAATTCATTTTGAAGCTGCAGATTATAGGGAGGGTCAGCGAAAATAAGATCGATAGATTTTTCAGGAAAAGTTTTGAGTACTTCAATACAATTTCCCTGAATAATAGTATTTATAGGTAGTAAATTATTCATTATTCATGGCTATTTTGATTTTAATTCAGGTAATCGCCGTAGGCTAATAGCAATTCGGTTCCACATATTCATCATAGAAATAATTAACGTTAAATCTACAATTTCTTGTTCAGAAAAATGTTGATGTAATTCTTGATATATTTCATCTGGTGTTCGAGTAGTTGAAATATGAGTGACAGACTCTGCCCACGCAAATGCTGCACATTCTGCTTGAGTGAAAAAATGAGATTCTCGCCACACGGGCAGACAATCTAATCTCTGCTGGCCCTCCCCAGCTTCTCGAGC
Organism: Candidatus Nitrosacidococcus sp. I8; assembly: GCF_945836005.1. NCBI lineage: Bacteria > Pseudomonadati > Pseudomonadota > Gammaproteobacteria > Chromatiales > Chromatiaceae > Candidatus Nitrosacidicoccus > Candidatus Nitrosacidicoccus urinae. Next base: position 243,379 of record NZ_OX241534.1, read on the forward strand.
TTGCTGAGCGTGCATATCGACACAGTAGGCACAGCCATTGATTTGAGAAATTCTAAGCTCTACTAATGCCCGGAGTTTTTTATCAATAGATTCAATATGCTGATTGGTGGCAAATAATGCCTGAATTGCTTTTAAATTATGCTGGTAATAATTAGCACGTTTAATAAACATAGAGTCGCTCCTTCACGGCAAGTGAATATAGAAAATTTAGCAGGATCAAAAAGCTACATGCAGAGGGATATAGCTATGAGTAATAGCGAAAAAAAGCAAGTAACCTGTCAGCTATCTACGTAGTTACTTGCTTTTTCTATAAGCGTTAAAAAGTATTTAGAAAAAATGATTTAACATCATTGAAGGTACCTGTGAGTGCACTTCCTGCTTGAGAAGTAAAACTTTGATTGTTACTGCTATTTTGATCAGAAGGTGCTGGCGTACTTGAAGGTGGCGCAATTAAAGAGGGATTTACACTTTCATCTCTAAAACCACGAGCTAAGGATCCAGCATTTTGTAATGCGCTGTTAATAGTATCTGCATCAGCACCAGAGGGGACAATAGTGGCCACACCTTCTAGTTGGTTTAATCCTTGGAGTCTAAGTTTTACTGCAATACTATTACTCTCATTAGGAATTGGAAGTAAAGCTTGATAATTTCCGCTTCCATCAGCTGTAGGAGTAATTGTAATTGCATCGCCAGCTATATCAGTACAACTTATCCCACCTTGATCATTAACACTACTGCACACAATATAATTACTGACTCCTGAGTTATTAGGCAGCTCCCCTGATGCACCAGGGACAGGCAAACTTACCACTGTCCAAGCACCTACAAGTATTTGAGCTCCATGTCCATAGGCAAAATTCATCCGCTGTAATGCTGTAGTTACCCCATCTACCGTAGCAGTAGCTGTCGATCCATCGGCATTAAAAGTTAACAGAAGTTGTTTGCCTGTAGCACTTGTTTGAGGTTTTGTATAAGTACAACCTAGGCAAGGACCACCTGTAGATTGTTGTAAAGCAATAGTGGTGCTACTGCTATTCTGAGTTGAATTTTGGGTAATAGTCCCAGCCCCAGAATACCAAGTAGGATTGCCATTATTGTCATAGATAAATAATGCCGCAAATACAGTACTATTTTGCACTTCAAGGTTATAGCCAGTTCCACTTTGAGACGGATTCCACCACCAACCATTCTCTGGCATTGCGGCAAAAAGTGGTTTTATCATTAAAAGGACAGCTAATCCTAAAATTCTAAATATATTGCTCACTATCTGATTTCCTATAAATAATACAAAATGAAAGTAAATAACTTAGTAAGTAAAGTATATAACCAGCTATTTCCAGAATAATTACTATTAATAATTAGAGATTGGCTCTTCCATGGTGGTAAGCGGGGTTTTATTTTGCTCTGTAAAAAAGATGACTAAAAATTTCACTGGTTTTTCAGTACTGGCATTAGCAGAAATCTCATGAACACTTCCAGCAGGCTCAAAAAAAGCTTCTCCTTGATGATAGGTTTTTAAAGGCTGATTCGATATTTTAGATTTATAATCACCCTCTATTACATAAATTAATCCTGCTCCAGCATGGTGATGGGGTGGGGTGCTAGCTCCTGGGGCATAGGTAAGCTCTAACATAGTCGCTTGAGCTTCTTTTTCATTGATCGTGCTACCAGATAAAATTGGTGTTAATAATTTGTTAATGGCTAGGGTTTCATGGTTAGCTTCTTTAGCACTAACAACTGTAATAAAACCTAAGATAAATATAGTAAATACCTCTCTCATTACGCTCTCCTAAAGTAGTTAGGCTTTAACAGCTGTACAGTGTAAGCTAATATTTAGGAAAGGCTAGATAATCAGTTAGATATATTTCTAGATAAATACCGATTTTGCATCAAAAACAGGCCCATCAACACATACTCGTTTCATAGCTACTCCTTGTTCTGTGTGTACCTTTACAGTACAGCCAGCACAGCCACCTATCCCACAAGCCATAAATTCTTCTAAAGATACTTGACAAGGAAGATTAAATTCATTAGCGAGTTTTGCAGTAGCTGCTAGCATGGGGTGAGGGCCACAAGCATAAAGGGCAATTTCCTGTCTTTGAGGAGTGGAAAGGGATGTTAACCAAAGTCGAGCTAGATCTGTGACATAACCTTCATAACAACCCGGATATCCCTGAAGGCTTGCGAGTCGATTTGGGATTTTCCAATTTTCTAATAAGGGCATAGCTCCAATGACCTCACTAGGTAGACCAGACACTATATATTGGGAAGGTTTTTGCTGAAAGGGAAATGGAATTTCTGATCCCATTAATACAAGAGGTTTGTAATGGGTATTATGGCGAAGGAGATCGGCTAAGAATATCATAGGAGGAATCCCTACACCTCCACCAAGAAGCAAAGGGCGAGAATATTTAGAATCAAGTTGAAAGGGCTGTCCAATAGGACCCATAAGATTAATAGTTTCTCCTACTACCTTTTTAGCTAATAGCTGAGTGCCTATACCTACTACTTTATAGAAAAACTCTAACCAACCTCGCTTAGGATCGGCACGCATAATAGAAATAGGACGACGCATAGGCAAACTAGAATCGCATTGAATATGGGCAAAACTACCTGGGGTGGCACGGGCAGCAATTTCTGGTGCAGATACCCAAAGTACATGCTGATTGCTCTGATAAGTATCATGAGCTAGAATTTTAGCTTCTTCTACAAAAATAGTATTTCGATGGGATTTTAAACTCATGATAGTGTTGCCTTATAAATTACCTCACCTGCTACTAAGGTATGGGTGACGATTCCTTGGAATTTCCAGCCACCAAATGGGGTATTTTTCCCATAGCTCACCATTTCTGCTGGATTAAGCACCCATTGATAGTCTGGATCAAAGATGCACACATTAGCTAGTTGACCACAAGCTAAATGACCAGTATCAATGCCAAGGATTTGTGCTGGGCGATAAGTTAAGTAGGCAATTACTTCATTTAATGTGAGAATATCTTCCTGCACTAGCCTAAGACACAGGGGAAGCAGAGTTTCTAGTCCAGAGATACCTGGTTTAGTTCTCGCAAATGGACCAAGCTTTGCATCTATGCTGCAAGGCTGATGATCAGAGCAAATGCCACTAAGTATACCTTCTTGCAATCCCTGTTGTAACCCATCCCGATCTAGCGGAGATCGTAAAGGTGGTATGGTGTGGCATTGGCTATCAAATTCACCTATATCGTGTTCCGTTAAATGAAGATGATAGGCAGTGACATCTGCTGTTACTGGTAATCCTTTTATTTGAGCTGCTTTAATCATCTGCACAGATTTTTTAGTTGAGAGATTGCAAAAATGAGCTTGAACGCCAGTTTGTTCAACAAGTTGTAAATCTCTAGCTAAAGCAATGGTTTCTGCAGTTTCGGGGATTCCTTTAAGACCTAATCTTGCACTTATTACTCCTTCATGACAATAACCATCAATACCTAACCAAGCATCCCTAGGATATAAAAACACTTTTAATCCTAGAGTGGCTGCGTAGGATAATGCATTATTTAATAGTTGAGTATTTTCGATAGGTACTAATCCATTAGTAACACCACCGTAGCCTAATTTACTGAGTCCAGCCATTTCTGTCAGTTGTAATCCCTTAAAGTCTTGGGTAAGAATTCCAAGAGGAACAATTTGAATTGGACTAAATTCCTGTAAAATTTGGGAAAAAAGGGTATTGCCTTGTTTAATATCGGGTATACCACATACTGTAGTGACTCCCCCTTTAGCTGCTGCTAATATTTCCGTTTGAATCGCTTGTATTGGATATGTTCCCCATAGCTTTGCTCTTAGATCTACAAAACTAGGGCATACAACTTTATCCTCAGCATTAATTGTCTGCTCAATTGGAAAATATTCAGGTGCAGCACCAATTGCCGCTATTTTGCCATTTGTAATGTAAACATCTTGGAGCGCATCTATCTGATTGAGAGGATCAATCAATCGCCCCCCTATAATTGCAATACCCATTTATTTATATTTTATGGTACTAACCTTGCGTCATCGCAATAATTGCCATTCGTATAGGAATGCCATGGCTTACTTGTTCTAGTATTACTGAGCGAGGTCCATCTGCAATCGTAGATTCAATTTCGACACCACGATTAATAGGACCTGGATGCATTACAATCGCATCTGGTTTTGCAACAGCAAGTTTTTCCTCTGTTAGTCCATAGAGTCGGAAATACTCTTGCAAACTTGGCAATAATGCACTTTGCATTCGTTCTTGTTGAAGACGTAGCATAATAACTACATCTACATCTCTTAAGCCTGACTCCATCTCATGAAAGATATTAATCCCTAAAGCATCCATGCTCTGAGGTAAAAGAGTGCGTGGTCCAATTGCTCTAATTTCTCGGACTCCTAAAATTTTAAGTGCTTGAATTTCTGAGCGTGCTACCCGGGAATGAAGAAGATCTCCAACAATAGCTACTCTAAGATCAGAAAAAGTAGCTTTATGGCGGCGAATAGTAAGCATATCTAACATCGCTTGGGAAGGATGGGCATGACATCCATCTCCAGCATTAATAACATTTACATGCTGAGGTGCATGAGAAGCAAGAAAATGGGCAGATCCACTATCTGGGTGTCGTACAATAAACATATTACAACGCATCGCATTAAGACTAGATAGGGTATCTAATAAGCTCTCTCCCTTCTGGGTAGATGAAGTACGAATATTAAAATTAATAACGTCTGCAGATAAACATTTGGCTGCTATTTCAAATGTACTTAAAGTACGTGTACTATTTTCAAAAAACAGATTAACGATTGTTTTACCCTCGAGTAAGGGGATTTTACTATTGTTTTGTAATGTATTTAAAAAATGATCTGCAGTATCAAGAATTTGTAATAAAATATCTTTATTTAACCCTTGAATAGTTAAAAAATGGCGTAATTTCCCTCCACTACTTATCTGAATGCTATTCATGGAATCTACAAGATAGCTATTAATTATTTCATTTTTAGATCTAAAGAAAATAGAGCAGTATAGAAATTTATTGCTCTCTTAGCCAAGTTTGTAAAATACATTGTGCAGCCAACTGATCAATGCAATGATGCCCTTTTGGGCTAGATTTATAATTTACTTGCTCCCAAGCCTCAACCGTTGATAAACGCTCATCAATCCACTCTACCGTTAATCCATAACGACCTTGAAGACGATTTCCAAAATGAAAAGCTGCATGAGTAAGTGGCTGTTCAGATTGGTCCATATTAAGAGGTAGACCTACTACAAGTAAATCCGGGCTCCACTGTTCTATAAGTTGAGTGACTTGATCCCAATTGGGGGTACCATTACGAGCCCTCAAGGTGGTGAGTGGATTTGCAGTATAAGTAATCTCCTGTCCTACAGCGACCCCGATATAACTCAAACCAAAATCGAAACCAAGTACAACTCTGGGTCGAGTAACAGATTTAGGAGTTTTAATATAACTCATGCATGCCCAATTTCTCCAGAGAGATTAGAAAAATTAACACCTATCAGCGCAGCAGCAGCTTCCCACCGTTGTTCATAGGGAATATCAAAAATAATTTGATTATCAGCCGGTACACTTAACCAAGAATTTTCTACTAATTCTTGCTCCAATTGATGAGAGCTCCAACCTGCATACCCCAGTGCAATCAGTGCTTGCGATGGTCCTTTTCCTTGTGCAATTGCATCGACAATATCATAAGAGGTAGTTAATCCTAAAGTGTCACCGATTTTTAGCGTAGTTTCCCATTCGCCTACAGGATTATGCATAACAAACCCTTGGTTTTGCCCCATGGGTCCGCCCAAACATATGGGTGCCGTACCCTGTACTTTTTCGTGTTGTTCTTTTACTTTTATTTGTTGTAATAATTTATTTAAATCAATATTTAAAGGGCGATTAATTACGATGCCCATCGCGCCATTTTCATTGTGCTCACAAATCAGCGCGACTGTTCGAGAAAAATTAATATCCGTTAGGGTAGGCATAGCAATTAGGAAATGATTACAAAGGTAACCTTCTATTTTCATAATAACCTACCTATTTTAGGTTTAGTTAGAGCTAAAATATTTGGCACTTCCAAATGTCCATGTCCGAGTAATTGTAAGTATATCATAGCCTTCCAATAGAGATTTAGGTACTTTAGCAAAAGGGGCAGCTAAATGGACAATTTGAACCGCTGCTTTATCTAAAGCTTTATGTCCAGAGGATTTTCGTATGGTAATATTAGCTACTGTACCATTAGGGTTAAGATCTACAGAAAGGACGAGTTGGCCTGATAAACCTTGTCGTTTCGCTTCTTCTGGATAACTTAGCCTACCCACCCGCTCTACTTTTTTTCGCCAAGAATCTAAATAAGAGGTTGCAGCATATAGTTTTGTGCTTGAACTAATATACCGCCTGCGGAGTCCATCTGTGTGTTCTTCATCAATAATATGCTGATCTAAATGGGCAACTAGATTTTCAGTAGAGGTGACGTGATCTCTAATCGTGTTCGATTTAATTTCTACTTTAGAATTTTTTTCTTGAGAAGAACCAGATTTTATTGCTGAGTTTGGGAGGTGAGATACGTTTTTTTGAGAATGATTACGGGGTGTAGAGGGTTTAGGTAATATTTTTTGAGATATAGGCTTTGTAGGGGATGTATTAGGAGTATTTTTTTTATAAGTGGGTACTGGTTTTACTTTTTGTTTTTTAGGTACTGTTTTCGGCGTAGAAGGAGGTAGCTCTCTTTTGACTGGAGTAATCAAGGTTAAGTTTAGCATTGGGGATGAGTTTTTTTTTAATCCAATAGGGTAATTATTGATTTGCCTTAAATTTAAAATAATAGCTATATGTATTAACAGAGAAATAACTATGCCTACCCTAAGAGGGTATCTATAAAGTAACGCTATTAGCTCCATAAACATATCAATAAACTTTTTATTTAAAGATTAATCTATTATTGTTCAATAACAAATTGATAGTAAAATACTTTATTAAGAATAAAACCCAAATATAAATGAAAAACAAAAATCTCCTAACAAAGATTTTTATATGATTATGCACTTTAGATACACCACCTTAGTAATATTATTACTCTTTTTTTTTATTGCTAAGCCTGCTTGGTCCGCTACTACTATTCATGTAAATGTAGAAGGAGTAGAGGGAGAGGCATTAAAAAATGTAATGGCGTATCTCACTATTGCTCATCAAAAAGAAGATACTGATCTGTCAAAAAGGCAAGTACATTATCTTCATCACAAAGGACCTAATGAAATTAAATCTGCACTTGAGGTTTATGGTTACTACAAAGCTAAAATTGATGCTGAACTAAAGGAGCATAATAATAACGCATGGGAGGCTCGCTATCTTATAAATCCAGGACCTAGAATAAAAGTAGGGGTAATCGACTTAGAAATTTTAGGTGATGGAGCTAAAGACACTTTATTTCAGAATTTAAAGAAAGATTTTCCTATTAAGGAAAACGATCCACTCAGCCAAGCAAGTTATGAAAAAGGAAAAGATGAGCTACAAAAACTAGCCCATGAACATGGTTATTTTGATGCAAAATTTACCCAGCAAAGACTACAAATTAATTTAAAAACCTACCTTGCAACCCCAGTTTTACACTTTGATACAGGATCTCGTTATCGCTTTGGTCAAGTAGAATTTATTAATGACCGCACAATGCAGCAATGTGAGGATGGGGTTGAAACACAAGAAATTCCCAGTAAAAAAGGAATAATAGAGTCAGAATTATTAGTGCGCTATATTCGTTTTAAAGAAGGGGATCCTTATAAAAATGCAAGTTTAGCTGATCTCCAAAGTGCATTGATTGACAGTAATTATTACTCTGAGGTGGAAGTAGAGCCCTGCCCAGAGAGAGCAGTAAATTTAGAAGTTCCTATTTTTGTTTATTTAACCGCAAATACCCATCATCACTATTCTGCTGGAGCAGGCTTTGGTACAAACACCGGCCCTCGATTCAATATAGGTTGGGAAGATCGCTATGTTAATGAACATGGTCATAAATTTAGCTTTGGGATACGAGCCTCTACAATTAATCAAGTCTTTAATCTAGGTTACGCCATTCCAGTTGGCGATCCTCGTACAGATCAATTTAGAATTGATTCTAGCTACGGAAGGCGGATGACAGTCACTAGCGATGATGAGATTGGTCAAATTGGTATTCGTCATATTGCTGCATTATCAAATGGTTGGCAGCGTACTGCATTTTTAGATTTTCGTAGGGAACGATATCATATCTCAGGGGTTGCTGGTGGATTAGCGGGATTTTTAAATATGGGGAAAAGATATGATGGAGGAGATTCTGGCCTTTCCTATTTACTTACCCCTGGTATTAGTTGGTTTCATACAGAGGCAGATAATTTTGTTTATCCTCGTAAAGGTTACCGGTTTAACGTGGAAGTCAGTGGTGCCTCTAGCTATGCAGGCTCTACCAGTAGTTTTGTCCAAGCTACTGCGGAAGGTAAATTTATTCATAGTATCGGAGAGCGAAGCCGTTTTTTATTTCGAGGCAATGCAGGGGTGACATGGGCACCTAATTTCTCTAAACTTCCTCCCTCAATAAGGTATTTTACTGGTGGAGACAACACGATCCGAGGCTATAATTTTGAGGCAATAGGCCCTAAAAATGAAAATGGCCAAGTTATTGGTGGAAAAAATCTACTTGTGGGTAGTATCGAGTACGATTATCGGTTTTTAGACAAATGGCTTATTGCAGGGTTTTACGATGCAGGAAATGCATTTACTGGGTTTAACTTAGATGTACAGCAAGGTGCTGGTGTTGGGGTACGCTGGCTTTCTCCTATTGGTCCTGTTCATTTAGATTTAGCTTATGCAGTGACAAGACCAGGGGATCATATTCGTCTTCATTTCTATCTAGGTCCCGATTTGTGAGGTTAATTCAAAAACTAAGTTTTTTTATTTTATTCTTTTTCCTATTAGTTATAGGTAGCATTGCTTATTTGGTGACTACTGAATCTGGCACTCAGTGGCTGTTTGCACAAATAACTCATCAAATTTCTAGGACATTTCAAATAGGAAAAATAGAAGGATCTTTGGCTAGAAAGTTAACTTTAACTGAAGTTAGTTATTTTAGTTCGGATTTTGACCTGACGGTAGATCAGCTTATTTTTGTTTGGAATCCTGCGATGTTACTAGAAGCTACTTTCTGGGTAGATAAATTATGGGCTAAGAATATTCACTGGCACCAAACCCATTCAAATTCCTCTCCTGATGATTCAAACAAAAACATTAGCCTTCCTCAAATTAAATTACCATTAAAGATAGCAGTAAAAGATGCCCAAGTTCGAAATATTAAAATTGAGTCTTTAGGCTCATCTCCTCAACTGATTAATACAATAGCTTTAAAAGGAAAGTTCGAACAACAAGCTTTAAAATTAGACACACTTGAGATCTCATCCCATCAAGGATATATCAAAACAAGCGGTATCATTACACCACAAAAAAATTACCCCTTGAATCTAATAGCTCAATGGGAAATATCCATACCGGATATAGGAAAAATTGCAGGTAAAGATGCTTTAAGAGGAGATTTAGCACAGCTTACTATTTACCAAACTACCCAAAGCCCCTTTCAGTCTCAACTTAAAGGAAGATTATCTGATCCTTTGCATGATTTAGGCTGGGTTGCTGCTCTTGAAGTTTCAGAATTAGAAATTCAAAAACTATTTCCTCAAACACCTAAAGCACAATTGGATTTACATCTAAAAAGTGCGGGTAATTTAAATAAATTTAAAGTTCAAGCATCTTTTCAAGCAGCTGGATCGGAATTTGGGCATGTACAAGGTGCACTAAAAGGGGAACAACAATCCAAGGGGCATTGGATTATCGAACAGCTTGATCTAGATCAAAAAGAAACCCAAGGGTATTTTACGCTCCATGGTCATATTGTATCTCAGGGAGAACAACCACAAGTTGCAATACGAGGACATTGGCAAGATTTAGCGTGGCCCCTCGTTGGAGAGACTACATTTGCAAGTAAAGAGGGAGATCTCAACTTACAAGGGGTGCCAGATAATTATCGCTTAACAGCTAATACAACGTTATCTGGTCAGGAAATACCAGAAAGCCAATGGTCTTTAGATGGTACAGGGAATACCGAACAACTTAATATTAACCCTCTAGCAGGTAAATTACTCTCAGGCACAGTCACTACTCAAGGGAAAATTGCCTGGAAGCCCGATATAAATTGGGATTTAAATATAACTAGTAAAGAGATTAATCCAGGAATTCAATGGGTAAAATGGCCGGGATCGCTTCATTTCAAAATTGATACCCATGGAGCATTACAGGATTCTAACCAAAAGAGTGCTGTAGTAGAAATTCAGGATTTTTCTGGGTCTTTAAGGAGTTATCCTATTCATGCTCAAGGTCAGATTCAAGTAGAAAATATGCTACTAACTCTTAAAGATTTAACATTACATTCAGGGGATTCAAAGCTTGCTGCTACGGGCACAATAGGTGATCATTTAAATTTAAATTGGCAACTGATTTCCCATGATCTCTCTCAGCTATTACCAGAGGCAAAAGGAAATATTACAGCAAAAGGCTATTTAGGAGGGTATCCTACCTTTCCCGAAGTTATCCTAACACTTCAAGGATCTCTATTAGAGTATCAAAATTTCCAGCTAGGGAGAATTAATGCAGATGGAAACATAGACCCTACAGGGAAGCAACAATCAAAGCTAATTGTTGAAGCAAAAAATATATATGCTGCAAATGAAGCTATTAAATCTTTAGTGCTCCAAGGTGGAGGAATACCCCAGAAACATTACGTAAATATAAATTTAGATTCTACTGATCGCTCTTTAGATTTATCATTTCTGGGATCTTGGAATGAAGAAAAATTTCTCTGGCAAGGGCAAATTTATAAAGGGCAAATTACTGATTCTTTAATAGGGCATTGGAACACAGTAAAACCTACTTCTTTGATACTCACTGATCAAAGTGCTCAATTAGCACCATGGTGTTGGCAACAAGAAAAGGCACAACTTTGTCTTAATGGTAATTGGCAGCCAGATAAACCCTGGGATGCAGGATTTAATATCGCTGATTTATCCCTAACTACTTTTACTTCATTTTTACCAAAACATACCTCAATCATGGGCACCATAGAAGGATCTACTCATATTAAAGGTACAAAATCCCAATTAATTTACGCTAGTGGGCATTTAGTTGCTTCTCCAGGAGAAATTACCCAAATTAACCCAGAAGGAGAAAAACTAACTTTTACCCATCGAGGGCTAACTACTAAACTCAATCTGGGAGAAAATCAGGGAAAGGCAAGTTTAAAACTCTTACTTGATGAACCAAGTGCTACTCCGATCAATGCTGTATTTCATTTACCGCCTGCCCCAATAGATTTTTCTTCTCTCAATGAATTGCCTCTAGATGGCAGAATCTTTATGGCTTTTACCGATCTTACGTTTTTAGAAGCTTTAATACCTGAGGTTGAGGAAGTCCATGGGCAATTTAACCTGGATCTCAATCTAAAAGGGAATCTAGAATCCCCTGAAATTTTAGGGCACGCAATCCTGAAAGAAGGAGCAGCTCAAATTAATAACCTAAATTTAGTGCTTACTAATCTTCATTTGCAACTAGATGCACGAGGTAAAAATCTATTACTCAATGGGGGAGTCACTTCTGGAAAAGGTCAACTTGCCTTAACAGGTCAAAGTTATTTGGATTCTGATAATTTACGTGCTCACCTAAATATTTCAGGGAAGGGGTTTGAAGCTATGAATACTCCTGAAATTCATGTACTCATTTCCCCAAATTTAAACCTTGGACTTGAGGAACAGGAAATTCATGTAGATGGAGAGGTACTTGTTCCTGAAGCCAATATTATCATTAAAGATATTAAAACAAGAGGTGGAATAGCCGGCTCTAGAGATGTAGTCATTGTCTCCAAAGAAGAAAATCTGGAAGAAAAATTAGAAAATATGCCCATTTACGCTAAAGTAAGGGCAATCCTAGGGGATAAGGTAGTTGTACAGGGATTTGGCTTCAAGGGAGACATTGCAGGTAATGTATTAGTTACAGATACTCCTGGATCCTTTACCCAAGCTAATGGACAGATTAATTTAACAAATAAATCACAATATAAAGCTTACGGACAAGAGCTTGAAATCCGTCGTGGATTGCTTATTTTTTCAGGTCCTATTGATAAACCTCAACTAAACATAGAGGCAGTACGAATCATTGATTCAGATCGTGTTACAGCTGGGATAAGAATCCATGGACTTGCTACAGCACCTGAACCTACTTTGTTCTCTGAACCACCTATGAATCAAAGTGATATTTTATCCTACCTTGTAATGGGCAGACCCTTATCAAATGGTAGTAATGCCGGTCTTGATCGAAGTCAGCTAATGGAAAAAACAGCCACTTCCCTTGGACTTGCGGGTGGTGGCTTTTTAGCAAAGGGATTAAGTAAAATAACAGGGCTTGATAAATTAGGAATTATTGATGATGTTGGGGTTGAAAACACCATGCCCGGTGTGAATCAAAGTGCTGCGTTTATGCTAGGTAAACATATCTCTCCTCGGCTATATATTGGTTATGGGGTAGGTATTCTTGAACGATTTAATGCTTTTCGTATTCGTTATACTCTAAATAGATTATTAAGGTTACAAGCGGAGACAGGTATGGAAAGTGGTGGCGATTTGTTATTTGATTTAGAGCGATAATAAAAAATAATATTAAAAGTTGAGGGAAATTTATTGGCTAATAGCACTTATCAACCTGATTTAGTGAAAACACCTACTACTTTTCAGGAGTTAATTTTTCGGTTACAGCAATATTGGGCCGATCAGGGTTGTGCAGTATTACAGCCCTATGATTTAGAAGTAGGTGCCGGCACTTTTCATCCAGGTACATTTTTACGAGCAATCGGTCCGGAACCTTGGCGATCTGCTTATGTTCAACCTTCACGTCGCCCCACGGATGGTCGCTATGGTAATAATCCTAATCGCCTCCAGCATTACTACCAATTTCAAGTCGTACTTAAACCCTCACCTCTTGAAATTCAAAATTTATATTTAGATTCATTGAATATGTTAGGTATTTCCCCCCTAATCCATGATATTCGCTTCGTTGAGGATAATTGGGAATCGCCAAGTCTTGGTGCTTGGGGGCTTGGCTGGGAAGTCTGGCTTAATGGTATGGAGGTTACTCAATTTACTTATTTTCAGCAAGTAGGTGGTCTAGGATGTAAACCAGTGACCGGAGAAATTACCTATGGCTTAGAGCGGATCGCCATGTATTTACAAAATATAAATAATGTTTACGATTTAATATGGTCGGATAGTCCTCAAGGACAGATCACCTATGGTGATGTGTTCCATCAAAATGAAGTTGAAATGTCCACCTATAATTTTGAACAGGCAAATACAGAATACTTATTTACATGGTTTGATCACTACGAATCTGAAAGCAAACGGCTTATTGAAGCTCAATTACCTCTACCTGCCTATGAGATGGTACTGAAGGCTTCTCATACCTTTAATCTTTTAGATTCTCGTCATGCCATTTCTGTGACAGAACGCCAGCGCTATATTTTCCGAGTTCGCACGCTTGCTTGTGCGGTAGCAGAATCATATTTTGCCCGAAGGGAATTTTTAGGATTTCCTATGCTGATAGAGAAAGGAGAGGGCTAACATGATTGAAGTTCGTGATCTTCTTGTAGAAATAGGAACAGAAGAATTACCCCCCAAGTCTTTACTTAAATTTTCAGAAGAACTTGCGAGTGCTTTAGGTAAAAAATTACAAGAAGCAAAATTATCCTATGAAGAGATAAAAAATTATGGATCCCCTAGGCGACTTGCAGTTCTAGTAAAGAATCTTGCAGTATCCCAACCTGATTGGATACTAGAGCGCCGAGGTCCTGTTTTGGCTGCTGCTTTTAAAAATAATCAACCTACTCCTGCTGCTCAAGGGTTTGCTCAAAGTTGCGGAGTAGCTGTGAATGATTTAGAGCAATTAAAAAATGAAAAAGGCACTTGGCTAATTTACCGAAAGTCGCAAAAAGGATCTGCAACCCAAGCGTTATTTCCTGAAATTATTGCTGAAAGCCTTAAAGCATTATCTATGCCAAAACCTATGTGTTGGGGCGATCTTGAAATAGAATTTATTCGACCTGTCCATTGGCTTGTGCTACTTTTTGGTAGCGAGGTTATCCCTACCACTTTGTTTAACATTACTGCAGATAAGAACACAAGGGGACATCGATTCCACAACCCTAAACCATTAGCACTACACTACCCTAGTGAATATGAGGACGTATTAGCATTTCAAGGTAAAGTCATTGCTGATTTTGCTAAACGGCGTGCAATGATTATCACTCAAGTTGAAGTAATAGCTCAATCCCTAAATGGAATCCCACTCATAGCAGAATCCCTATTAAATGAAGTTACTGCATTAGTGGAATGGCCTGTTGCTTTATGGGGAAAGTTTGATTCAACATTCCTCTCTTTACCAAGAGAAGCATTAATTGCCACTATGGAAGGCAATCAGAAATACTTTCCAGTGGAAGATAAAAATCATAATTTACTCCCTTACTTTATTACCGTAGCTAATATAGAGGGCCAAAATCCGGCTATGATAATTGCTGGTAATGAAAGGGTAATTCGCCCACGTCTTGCCGATGCAGATTTTTTCTATACTACCGATTGCAAAACCCCTTTAATCTCCCGTAGAGATCAACTTAAAAAAATTACTTTTCAAGAAAAATTAGGTAGTATTTTTGAAAAAACAGAGCGGATCTCTCACTTAGCTGCCACAATTACTCAGGAAACGAGTAGCAATGAAGATTGGGCAAAGCGATCTGGGCTGCTATCTAAATGTGATTTAGTTACCCAAATGGTAATGGAATTTCCTGAGTTACAAGGCACAATGGGTTATTATTATGCCCTTCATGATCGGGAACCTGAATCAGTAGCGATTGCACTAAAGGAGCAATACCTCCCTCGCTTTGCAGGAGATAATTTGCCTCAAACCCCGACTGGTTGTGCACTTAGTCTTGCTGATCGATTAGATAGCTTAATAGGATTTTTTGGGATTGATATATTACCTAGTGGTGATAAAGATCCTTATGGCTTGCGTCGTGCGGCACTAGGGATCATCCGAGTTATGATAGAAAATAAATTAAATCTAGATTTAATTTATTTGTTAAAAGTAAGTTACCAGTCCTATCAAGGAATTTTAATAAAAAATGAAACTACTGTAGATCAAATCTATGAGTATATTTTAGAACGTTTAAGAAGTTATTATTTAGATATAGGGTTTACTAATGATGTAATTGAATCGGTGTTAGTACTTAAGCTAAATAATTTACTCGACATTCACCAGCGACTTGAAGCAGTTACCCAGTTTGTTAAATTACCTGAAGCTCAAGCTCTGTCAGAAGCAAATAAACGGGTGAGAAATATATTGCGTAAAAGCGAAGAAGGAATTCCGAAACAAGTTGATTCTCAATGGCTGAAAGAGAAGGCTGAGCAGGATTTAGCACAACATATCTTTAACCTAGATCAGAGAATTACACCTCTATTAAAAAATAGAGAATATAGTCTAGCTTTACAGGAGCTAGCAAACTTACACCAGCCTATTAATCAATTTTTTGATAGTATTATGGTAATGGTAGAGGATTCCACACTGCGAATCAATCGCTTGGCACTACTTAACCAAATGCAGATTTTATTCTTAAAAATTGCAGATATTTCTCAATTACAAATTTAATTTATTATGGGGCTAATTATTTTAGATCGGGATGGGGTTATAAATAAGGATTCTGATAAATACATTAAATCCCCAGAGGAATGGATACCCATTCCGGGTAGTTTAGAGGCCATTGTACGGCTTAATCAAGCAGGTTATCGGGTAGTAATTATCACCAACCAATCTGGTATTGCTCGAGGACTCTTTGATATCTCTGATCTTTATCGCATTCATAATAAAATGTATCAACTCCTAACTCAAATGGGAGGAACTATTGAAGCTATTTTATTTTGCCCCCATCTTCCAGAAGAAAATTGCAGTTGTCGTAAACCTAAACCAGGTTTATTTCAAGACTTAAGCCAACGATTGCGTCTTCAATTAGTGGATTTACCAGCCATTGGCGATTCCATAAGGGATATTCAAGCAGCTCAAAGTGCAGGTGCAGCCCCTATTTTAGTACGTACTGGGAAAGGAAGCATCACCGAAAATAGTAAGGAATTACCTCAAGGTATTCCGTGCTACGATGATTTATCTTCTGCAGTTAGCAGTTTATTAGCAACTACCCCATAGTTATGCTGCTATCAAACCAGCCTTCTCAAAGTGAGCTATTTCTACGCTCATTAGTTTTTACAATTGGGCAAGCTATTTCTACTATCGTATTTGCTTTTGGAGGATTATGCTTAGCTCCTTTCTCTTTTACCCAGCGCTATGGTTTTCTCATTCAGTGGGGGCGAGTTAATTTTTGGTTATTAAAAAAAATATGCAACCTGGATTTTCGAGTACAAGGATTTGAACATATTCCTCTGGGTCCAGCTGTTGTTTTTTGTAAACATCAGTCTGCTTGGGAAACCATTGCTCTACAACGTATTTTTCCACCCCAGATTTGGGTACTTAGAAAAAGCTTGTTGTGGATCCCCTTTTTTGGCTGGGGATTAGCCTTACTTGATCCGATTGCCATTGACCGCAAAGCAGGCAGAAAAGCACTAAACCAAATTATAGAGCAAGGTAAACAACGGCTTGAAGCAGGTCGTTGGGTTGTGGTATTCCCAGAAGGCACTCGAATGCCACCGGGAGAGATGGGTAAATTTAAGGTTGGGGGAGCAAGCCTTGCCCAAGCAACAGGCTATCCAGTGATTCCCGTTGCTCATAATGCTGGGTATTTTTGGCCAAAAAGAGGATTTATTAAATACCCTGGGATTATTGATGTAATTATTGGCCCAATGATTGAAACTAAAGAGAAAACTGTAGATGAGATCAACCAAGCTGCTTATAGTTGGGTGGCAGAAACTATGAAATTAATTGATCCACCTAGTAATGATAGATAGTAAGTAATTAAATCACTTACTATCTATTTAAACTAATCTAAGATTCTTCTAAATGGCTATCTAACAGCTTAGCTAGCTCAGGTTTGGATAATAATCCCACCTTAGTAGCATCTACTTTCCCATTTTTAAACAGCATTAAGGTAGGAATACCTCGAATACCATATTTTGGCGGGGTAGCTGGGTTTTCATCAATATTTAATTTACAAATTTTGACCTTACCTGCATAGTCCTTAGCTATTTCTTCTAAAATAGGGGCAATCGCCTTACAAGGACCACACCACTCAGCCCAGTAATCTACAAGAGCAGGTAGGCTGGATTTAAGCACTTCTTGCTCAAAAGTAGAATCAGTTACCGCTACAATTTGACTCATTACAAATGCAACTCCGTTCAATTTAGAGATATTAGTTTTTTATTATACAGAAATTAAGGACAGTCTTGAATTTGATTAATTAACTGTTTCTTGATCTTCTATTAGGTGAGGTGCAAGCATTTCAATTCCTGCATTAAAATTTGCAAGATTACCTGTTTGAAAATTGCTAAGAGTAGGAAATTGGCTAATATTATGCTAAGAGTAGGAAATTGGCTAATATTATTAGGAATAATCCTTCCTTTTGTATCTATACTTTCTCTAAAAGTAGTGTTTCTACTTGTACATTCTGAAGAGGGTGCTGAAACTGGAACCAGCAGAAGACCTCCCCCCCGTAAGAATTTGCCCACTGTTATCAATACCTATGGCGCTGCCAATAACGTAATTACTTCCTCCTATAATAAAATCGTTTAAATCATAAATTTTTCCACCCTCACCGCTAACAAAGCCATGCTGGCTATAACCAAAAAAAGCTTGATTATCTGCAAACTGAAAGGATCCTACCACCTGCCCAGAATCACTGATTGCACTTGGGGTAATAAAACTATCAGGTCTAGAGGAT
Source organism: Candidatus Nitrosacidococcus sp. I8 (assembly GCF_945836005.1). NCBI lineage: Bacteria > Pseudomonadati > Pseudomonadota > Gammaproteobacteria > Chromatiales > Chromatiaceae > Candidatus Nitrosacidicoccus > Candidatus Nitrosacidicoccus urinae. The sequence goes on from NZ_OX241534.1 coordinate 261,376, forward strand.
GAAGTAAGTAGAGTAATTTCTGATTGAATGTTTCCAATAAAAGCAGATCCATTATTAAGGATGCCAATAATTTGTCCTTGGTTATTTAGACCAAAGATATGGGAAATATAGGTAGGCGTAGACAAAGATAGACTCTTTGCATCTAAAAGAACTAACTTGCTCTGATCGGAAGGATCAGTAATAAAGGCATGATATACTGATGCGATAGTTTCAAAGCTAGCGCTTGAATCAAGCTGTGAGAATTTCTCAGAATCAATATATACTCCTGCAATTTGCCCTTGATCATTAATTCTAACCATAAATGGTAAAGAGTAATTTTTTTCCAAAGGCAGAACAGTATTTAAGTCTTTGATACCATGGGAATCGCCAATGAATCCCTTTGGGTTACGGGTATTATCAGAGACACCATAGTTATAAAAACCTACTACTTGCCCTTGGTTATTCATATCTACTACTTGGCTATTAAATACAGATCCTTGAGGGGGTTGCGATCCATCAGCCTTTGTATTTTGAATATTCGGGGCGGGTATACCCATACTTTGAGGATCAGCTAACTGGTTTAAATCAACAAAAAAATTATTCCCCCCTATAAAAGCGTGATTTGTAGGGTAGTTTATATTAAAAAAAGAAGCGAGCTAAAAAGTCCCTGCAACTGAACCACTATTATTAATTGTTGTAAGGACATTAAAAAGTGCAGCTTCACCTTCCATGTTACTGCTGAGCGTAACTTTTATTTTTTTATTTGATCCCCACTGCAAAGCATTTAGGCTTTCAATTGTGCCATCTAAGTTACGAATCGTTGGAACTGGCGAGGGAAGCCTAGGGTCAGCGCCCACTTCTGCAATTAATCCATTATCACTCATGCTGGCAGCAATTTTCTCAGTACCTAAATCAATGACTTGATATTGAGCTGGGATCGCATAAACAGTAGTAGTCATTAATAAGGATAAAGTAACTACTCGAAATAGAAAGTAGAGTTTCATAGTGTGCTCTTTGTTATCATTCTTTGGGCAGGTTAGCCCAGAGATTTTTGTATGAATAAATTTGGATTAAATTTAAGGACAATTTTGAACTGGGTTTGTGGGGAGACTATTAGGAGTAACCCCTTGAGATTCCATAAGATGGGGTGCGAGTCTCTCAAGTCCTGCATTCAAATTGGCACGATTGCCTATTTGAGAGTTGCTGAGGGTAGGAAATTGATTAATATTATTAGGAATAATTCTTCCTTTCGTATCTATACTTGTTCTATTGCTAGGGTTTACAGATGTACACTCTGATCCTAAAGAGGTGGGAGTAAGTAAAAAATAGCCCATACTAGTAGAATCTGCATTGGTTGTGCTAACGACTATCTCACCTGATTCTGTAATGCCATAAGCTTCATTAATATGATCTCCACTTGGAATACCTGTAACTAAATCATTTAAATCATAGATTCCTTCCTGGGCATTGCCTACAAAGCCAAAAAATTCAGATCCTCCTACAATATTAGGATTTCTTCGGGCAAATTGTCCTATTATAATTCCCTGATTATTAATAGTATGAGGGTAAATACCTGATGCTCCAGAGGGTGTGCTAAGCCGAGTAGTAGTGCTAGATTGAAAATCAAACGTGGTAGTATAATACTGGCTTTGACTTTCTCCGTCATAGCTAAGACCGAGTATTTGCCCTTGATTATTAATATTAACTACATTCCAAATAATCGAAGGATCAAATGTAGTAAATTGCCCACTTTGAGGGTTAGCAATAAAAGAATAACCTTTATGTGTATTCAAATCAGTATAGCTGCCCCTCATCATTAATACTAAGATTATTTACGCTATAATTTCCCATAGGAAAAAGAGTTCCAATATCTGCCAGACCATTAATATCTCCCACAAATCCTTTATTCGTAGAGTTATAAACTCGATACCCATCGACAATATCACTAAGGAGCTGGGTATCAAAAAAACCAACTAGCTGTCCTTTATTATTAATAGCCAATGGGTTGCCATTACTAGGACCATCTGGGTTTTTTTCGCTAAGATCAATCAAAGTACCATTGGCTTCTCTTAGAAAAACATGGCTGACATAAATAGGAGCATGATCATCGGGTAATTGACCAGGAAGGTCTATGTCAAGAGGTACCATTCTTACCCCTGCAGTTACCCCACTATCATTAACCACGATAGGCTGTAATGGGCTGATATCATGTAAAGTCCCATCCAAGTCTCGAAGTAATACATTAGGATAAGACGAGGTACCTAAAAGTATTAAACCACTATTACTAACGGCATATATATAATTAATATCCTCCCCTAAAGGGACTATTTTATATTGAGGCGGTGCAGCTTGAATTGAAGAGATAATTAAAAAATATAATAGAATTATTTTATATATCGTAGATTTCATATAGTGCTCCATTTTGTTTTTGAGATTAAATATTTTTATTTTAAAGAGATAGAATAATCTTAAGTTTAGCTAGAGTTATAGCAAAAACCGATAGTATAAAAACTAATTAAGGTATTTTCAAAAATGCAAGACTCTAGCGAGGATTAAGCAGTGAGGTCAGAGAGGATAAAGATTAAATGAAAAAATTCATACTACTGGCTAGCAGTAACTAGCCAGTATGGTGATAGAGGTAATTACTCTGCAACGATGTCATTAAATACTAATTTGTTCTTTTAATAATAAGCACTAGTATGATTAGTACTAAAGTTTTTTCGAATAGGGAAAAAGCTAAAAATAATAAGTCCTGATCCTAATAACATGAACGTACCAGGATTAGGTGTTGGTGTCACTGTAATATTATTAGTGTTAATTCCAAAGTTTAATCCAGCTTGAGAAATGTTTATATCAGTATAAAAGACATCAAGCGTATGAGTACCAGCCCCAATCTCTGAGCTAATACAAGTACCAGGGGATAGTGCATGAATACCTCCAAGGTCGCATACTATGTTACCGTCAAGATATACAAATGCCATATCATCAGCACCAACTGTAAAAGAAATACTCTCTGATACCCCATCTGGTACAATCAGATCCCCAAACAATTTAGCAGCTTGAAACCCATTAAAATCACTATCTCCAGTTCCATTTGGAGGAAAAAAAGAGGTTTTATCAAAAGGCAATTCCACAACCCCTGATCCTGTCTGCGTAACATATTCATTAAAATCTGGAGCCCAATAGGTAATTTCCCCACTTGGGAGAAGATTAGACGGTCCGTTTAGAAGTGAGAAGCAATTAGAAGTACAACCAAACTCTGGTGTATTTAAAACCGGCAGGCCATGCTCCCCTAAGTGGGCTTGGACTTCATTATCCACAACACCAGAACTTAGATGGTTAGCATCAGGATCGTTTTTACTAATCGTATAATAATTAATGTTTAAAGATAAAGGGGCTGCTAACACAGCCACGGTGAATAAAAAGCTAGTGTAGATACAAAATTTAATTAAGAAAAAAGTTAGTGTTTTCATAACTAATCCTTTAAGGAGATGGTTTAATTTTTATTAAAGTACTCATAGCTTAAGATATTTTTCCTCAAAAACCATATTTTTAATATAAAAAATCTATGCACTTTACCTTTCGTCAGCTTAGTATCTTTGAATCGGTCGCTCGAAATTTAAGCTATACCCGAGCAGCAGAAGAGTTATTTTTAAGTCAACCTGCCGTTTCTATGCAGATAAGACAATTAGAAGATCATATTGGGTTAGAGCTATTCGAGCAGATCGGAAAAAAGGTTTTTCTCACCGAGGCAGGTAAAGAGCTATATCACTATAGTCAGAATATGTTTCGGGAACTCAATGAGGCAAAAGATATTCTATGGGAAATTAAGGGAGGTAATCAGGGAACCTTGACCATTGCGGTGGCTACTACCGCTACTTATTTTGCCCTCTACTTGTTAGGCTGTTTTCGTCAGCGATTCCCTAAAGCCAATATCAGCTTGGATGTGGCAAACCGGGAGAGCTTATTAAGACGCCTAGATGAAAACACGGTAGATATGGTGATAATGGGAAAACCTCCAGATAACGAAGAAATTATTGCAGAGCCTTTCATGGAAAATCCCCTAGTTGTAGTAGCTCCATCTCATCATCCACTAGCTAAAAAAAAGAAAATCCCTTTAGAATTTTTACTTAAAGAAACTTTCATTTTACGAGAGCGTGGATCGGGTACTCGCAGTGCAATGGAATTATTTTTCTCCAAACTAAATACTGCAATTCCTTCTTCTATTGAAATCAGCAACAATGAAGCCATTAAGCAAGCGGTACAGGCAGGTTTTGGGTTAGGCGTTGTTTCTCAACATACCTTAGAGAAAGAGCTTGCTTTAAAACGATTGATCATCTTGGATGTAGATTCTTTTCCCATTATGCGGCACTGGTATATAGTTCATCGGATAAACAAGCGATTTACTGCATTGCAGCAAACGTTTAAGGATTTAGTGATTCAAGAATCAAAGGAGTTAATTAATGGTACTACTTTTCAAATTAATCCTTAGCTAGAATAAACCAAGAATCTATTTCTCGTTTAGATATTGCTCGCCAAAACTTTATTTTTGGACTGGGATCTCGTTGAAAATAACTTACTAATTCCTGAAGAAAACTATCCATTTCTAGCTGCGAGAAAAATGAAAGATCAGAAAGTAGATTAGGAGTAATAGTATTTATAACTAAATCCTGCATTAAAGTTAGATTTAATTCTTCTTGGTTTTGCTGGATAAATTTAGGAAGTAGGGTAGCTAAAAATGCTTTAAAATCTAATCCTTTCATGATGCTTATAGCTTCCCTCAGGATAATTAAATCTTCTCCTAATCGGGATAAATCAAACCCTGCTTCAAATAAGCTATCTTTATTACTTTCTACCCATTCTGCCTGTTCAATAGATACTTTTAAAGTTAAGGGAAAAAGCAAAGGCTTTTTAGTAATATTTCCTTGAGCATATAACTCATATAGCTTTTTTTGTAGAAGATAGGTTTGAGCTAAAGGGATGTGAATAATGGTTAGCTCTGTTGGTTTTTCTACTAATAAGTAGCGTTTTAATATTATTTCTTTAGCTTGACCAAATAGGGAATCATCATTCTCAGATGGTAACGGCTGAAGCAAATAGATAGGTGCGTTATCTGCTACCTTATGATCAGTGGGGGGAATCCCATAAGATGGTGAAAAATATTTAAACTTCTTTGATGATTTTTCTTCCTTAAGAGCATCAGTAAGTATAGCTACTATAAAATTATGAATTTGCCAGCCTTGAGTAAGCCGTACTTCACTTTTAGTAGGATGGACATTTACATCTACTTGATCCGTAGGTAATTTTAAATAAAGCACATAAGCTGGAGTACAGCTTTGAGGAAGAATTTTGGCATAAGCTTGCCGTACTCCATGACCTAGCACCCTATCTTGAACCATACGTTGATTAACATAAAAATACTGCAATGTATTTTGTTTTCTAGAAAATTCAGGCCTACCTAACCAACCCCATAATCGTAATTCACCAATTTCTTCTTCAATGTAAATACTATTTTGAAAAAAGGATTGCCCGCAAACTTCAACGATTCGTTTTTCGTACTCTATAGAGTTCTTTCGAGAGGGAAGGTGATAGATGAGCTTTCCATTATGGTGGGCTTTAATGCCTACTTGGAAATCACTTAAAGCAAGTTGAGCTAAAATCTTTTTTAGTCGGAGAAATTCTGATTTTTCACTTCGTAGAAATTTACGCCGAGCTGGAAGATTATAGAATAAATTCCGCATCTCAACAGTGGTACCCACTGGATGAGCAATAGGTCGAATAGATTTATCGGTATCAATTTTCCAGCCATGATCTTCATTAGGAATACAAGAGCTTAAAGATAAATGAGAAACTGTATCAATGCTCGCAAGGGCTTCACCCCGAAATCCTAGGGTATGAATATCAAGTAAATCCTCTTCTTGAGTAATTTTACTCGTAGTTCTGGAAGCTAAAGCAAGTGGTAAATCCTCTGGATGAATCCCACAACCATCATCACGAACACGGATTAAATTAATTCCTCCTTCTTCGCAATCAATATAAATATGTCGAGCTTTAGCATCTAAAGCGTTTTCCACCAATTCTTTCAGTACGGAGGCCGGTCGCTCAATTACTTCCCCTGCAGCGAGCCGACTGGCTAGACTAGGTGAAAGGTATTGAATTCTTGGGGTGATGCTATCCATGATTATGGAAGCTAGCTGATTAAGGTAGAAGAATCAAGTAGTAGGGTATTTCAAAGAATGGAGATATATAAAATTCTACTAAAAAGTAGCAATGCGAATCAAAAATAGATTTAATATTTTTATTAAAATTTAATAATTTGTATACAATCCCAGACCTCTATCATCTAAGTAATAACTATTGATTCCCATTACTAAGTTTAGAAAGTAAATTACTAAATTGACCATTCGGGATGGCCGCTTGTATTTGGCTAGATAAGGCGTTAATTTGAGCCATCAAAACGCTTAATTGACTATGCGGCGTGCTCGTAAAGATATTATTGACTAGCGTAGTAAAACCAAGTTCATTACTTAAGTTAGTACCAATATCATACATACGGGTTGCAGCAAAGAAAGAAGCACTACTTAAAAAATCATCTGCATTAATAAATACAATAGGTGCTCCCTCAGGGCTTACAAAACCCACCATATGGTTAAGCCCATAGAGCTTTACTATAAAAAATCTACTGGTATTTCCACTACCACTGACACCGATATAAGTATTATTGCCTAAGGATAGAGAAGGGGCAGCGGCAAAACCAATAATATTGGATTTATTAATATCACCTCCCATAATCATAGCGGTATTAGTATTGGGATCGTTATATTCCTGGCTTAAAATAATAAAGCCACTGTTGTTAAATGAATTTGGTGGAGGTGATGAGCTGGCAACTGACCATATTCCGATGAGTGAATTTAAGTTATCCGTGCCATACTTAAAATTAAGCCGTTGAATACCGATATTATTGATAGATAGATTGCCATTATTGTCAATAGTATAAGTGTCTATCCCTTCAGGGATAGTGGTATTATCTGGGTTAGTTTTAACCATTTGGACAGTAGCAGTGCCCTGTTGAAATGAACTACTTCCACTGGTCCAAGTACTATCTACATTGAACTTAGATACAAATATCGTATTATTCTGAATTTCAATATTAATCCCCCTAAACGCATTGGTAGGCTGGTTAGCAACATAAAACCCATTTTCTGGAGCAAAAGGAGATAAAGAAGATGCAGCTTGGGTATAAATAGATAACCCCAGTAAAAAAATACTGATAAAAAATTTAGCTTTACTCATTTTTTATTTCTCTTATATTTTGTTTATAGAGGCATTTATTCTCTATTATTTTTGACACCATAAGAGTACTTTTCCTAAAAATGAGATGGTGCATTTTTATAAATATAATGGTTAGTAATATATCGTAATTTATTAGTTTTTATAACCTATTATTTTTGTTAAATATAATTAGGGCATTGAGTTATACATACTTAAACTCTGCCTCCAATTCCTCTAAATTTTTCAACAAATTCTGTTATTTTCTGAAAAACACTTTGTTTTTTGGCCAAGTATTGAGGGTTAAGAGGACTTATTTTAGGCAATATCTCATTGAGTTCTGTGCCATTCTCGCTTGCATATCCCCGTTTTAGAGAAGCATTAAGATAGTGCTTAGCAGCATCTATAGTTAATCCTTCAAAATCAATAAGAATTTCTGCCTCACGCTTTTGCTCGGCTTGAGCAAATGAGAAAAAAGCTTCAATAATACCTGCTTTATCTGAAATAGTTTCTAAATTAGTTTGATTGATAAAATCTATTAGTAAATCTTCTTTAGCACGATGACCTATACTGGTACGAATTAAACGGCGTGCCTCTTCGGTCAAAGTAGATTTATTTTGGGTTTTTTGATAATAATTAAAGAGCAGCTCTAAAATATAATCTAAATTAATTTCTTGAGATTTAAGTAACTCTACTTCAAATACCACATCATCCCAATCTATTGTTGATTTTGCTTGATCTTGGCTCGATTTTTCTCGATGTAACCAATCTCGAATATCATGATAAATTGAGCGATAATCTTGAATCATCCGATTCGAAGGCATCTTAACTGCTCGCATTTGAGCTAAATCGTCATCACTTAAATAATATTGGGCTTTAAATTCCTTTACAGCAGCCTGATTTGTTAAATCTAAATTTTGCAAGTCTTGCAAGGCGGCAAAACTATCATAGCTTTGCAGGACATTATCAACACGTAAACACTCCCCAAATAATTTTACAAACTCTTTTTTATCCTTTTCTATCGTGATTTCATCAGTCTGAGTATGGTTATCACCAAAAAGGGTAATTGCATCAATAGTGGATTGCTCTAAATCACGAAAAGTGATGATATTACCAAAAGTTTTGGTGGCATCATAAATACGGTTAGTGCGGGAATAGGCTTGAATTAACCCATGATAACGTAGGTTTTTATCTACAAACAAAGTGTTTAACGTGGGAGCATCAAATCCAGTTAAAAACATCCCTACCACAATTAGCAAATCAATTTCCTGATCTTTCACCCGCTTGGCTAAATCACGATAATAATTTTGAAACTCTGTGCTCTCCACACCATAATTAGTTTTAAACAATTTGTTGTAGTCATCAATGGCGCTCCCTAAAAATTCCTTAGCACTCCTCTTCATGGCAGTAGGTTCAAAACCTTCATCTACAATATCCCCAATAGCATCTTGGGATTCATTAGGGGCAAAGGAGAAAATAGTCGCAATTTTTAAGGGACGAGCATGTTCTTTTTGTAACTGATACAGGGTTTCATAGTAACTTTTTGCCGCATCTACACTACTAACAGCAAACAGAGCATTAAATCCTTTACCTCTAGCGTTTAGGCGATGAGTTTTTTGCTGAAAGTTATTTAAAATATACCGTGAGATCTCTTTAATCCTTTCAGGATGGAGTAGGGCTTCTTTATTTTCTGCACCACTGAGTTTTTTCTCATCTTGCTCCTGTTCTATTGCCTTAAATTTTGGCCGCACATCGTTATAATCTACTTTAAATTTCAATACCTTTTCATCTCGAATCGCATCGGTAATCACATAGGCATGCAGTCGATGACCAAACACGCTTTCAGTAGTTTCTGCTCCTAAAGCGTTTTCAGGAAAAATAGGGGTACCAGTAAAACCAAACTGATAATATTTTTTAAACTTTCGCCTTAGATTTTTTTGTGCCTCACCAAACCGACTTCGATGGGCTTCATCAAAAATAAAAACCACATGGCGTTGATAAATAGGCAGATCCTTTTCTGCCTTCATCAAGTTATTAAGCTTTTGGATCGTGGTAACAATAATTTTATTATCATCTCTCTCTAAGTTACGTTTTAACCCAGCAGTATTTTCAGAGCCATTGACACTATCGGGGGAAAATCGCTGATATTCTTTCATAGTTTGGTAATCTAGATCTTTTCGATCCACCACAAAAAACACCTTATCAATAAAATCCAACTCAGTTGCTAGCCGTGCTACTTTAAAGCTGGTTAAGGTTTTACCTGATCCGGTGGTATGCCAGATATAACCACCGCCTTGGGAGGAATGCCAATACTTTCCTTCATAGGCACTTTTGATTTTCCATAAAATCCTCTCAGTCGCTGCAATCTGATAAGGACGCATAATCAGCAAAGTATTATTTACATCAAATACACAATAACGAATCAACACATTAAGCAGGACATTTTTTTCAAAAAAAGTCCCTGTGAAATCCTTTAAATCCTTAATTAAACTGTTATCTGCTGTTGCCCAGTGCATGGTAAAATCATAGCTATTTTTATCTCTCTGGGTAGTATTGGCAAAATAGCGAGTATCCGTACCATTAGAGATCACAAAGATTTGTAGATACTTAAAGAGGGAATTTTCCCCATTTAAGCTTTCGTTACGATAGCGATGAATTTGATTAAGTGCCTCTCGAAGGGCTACCCCACGTTTTTTCAGCTCCACCTGAACTAGAGGCAAGCCATTGATAAGAATAGTGACATCATAGCGATTGGTATAACTGCCCGTTTGGATAAATTGGCGAATCACTTGCACTTTATTACGAGTAATCTGCTTTTTATCTAACAAATAGATATTTTGAATATGCCCATCATCAAACACAAAATCATAAATATAATCCTCATGAATTTTGCGGGTTTTCTCAACCAGCGTATCATTGGGTCTATTTAAATATTCTGAAACAAAACGTTCCCATTCTTTGTCAGTAAATTGGATTTGGTTTAAATTTTGAATCTGTACCCGTACATTGGCAAGCAATTGCTCTGGGGTGGTTATATCAGATAAATATTCATAACCTTGATTTTTTAAATCTTGAATTAGCTCATTTTCTAAGTGATATTCCGATTGATATGCTTCACTTACTCGAGCTAGTTTTTGGTACTTTTCCAGAATAATAAAGTGCTTAGATTCAGCGATGGTTTTATAGGTATTCATGGTTTTTTATTGAGGTGAAACATGCCTAAAAGGGGCAGTTTGTTTTTGGAAAGTAGAAATTATTTAGGTTTTAAAATTTCTACTGAGGCTAATTTTTTGAGATTCAATAATTTTTTATCATTTGTCATGAATTTACTGCAAGACTCTCTTATTGCACTGTGCAGAATGATTAAATCTTCAAGATCATCAAACCTATGTTTAAAAAAATACTGCTGGGCAATTAAGAAATCACTATGCACTAGATAAATTGGAATAACCTCTTTACAAAGCTGGTTAATTGCTTCAATCACTAAGGCAGATTTTATTTTTTTCTTCTGAGTAAGAACATAATAAAAGGTGGTAATGAAATCCCCTGAAAAATAAAAATCCAACGTATCTTCATTTTTATTCTCCATGTACCATTTAATAGATGATGGTGCGTTTTGACGGCTATTATCAAGTAAATCTAAGCAAATATTGGTATCAAGAAATATCTTCATGATGTATTTTTTTCATTTGCTTAAATTCCATATCTCCGACTTGATTATTTAATAGCCCGATAAATCCCCCGGTACGCTGAGTGGCAATTTTTTCAACCTGATCCAAAATAGATGCGTCTTTGGAAATTGCTTTAAAGTACAGATTGATTACTTCAGTAAAGCTCACCTGTTTTTGTTTTAAAACCCCTTCAGCATTTTTAACAGCCTCAGCATCCAATGCAAAATTTTTTCTTACAGTTAAGCGAGTCGTATTTTAATATGTATCAAATGAATATGTATTATTTTAATACATATTAAAAGCTAAATGCCTTTTTTGTAGATGGTCGAATTTGTTGCTGAATGCGGTAATAAACACCCTCCATATTATTCATGATTTCATCATTGTTAAATCGAAGAGTAAGGATACCCAATGACTCTAGATAGTGATTTCTCGTTTTATCATAAACTTGGGCAGTTTCTGAAAAATGGTTTTCCCCATCTACTTCTATGGCTAACTTCAGCTCCGGACAATAAAAATCAATAATGTAATGAGCAATGCCGTATTGTCTGCGAAACTTTACTCCCATCTATTTATTCCGTAGTACTTGCCATATGCGTTTTTCTGGCTCGGTTGGGTTACGGCGTAATGTTTGGCGACGTTCTTTATACTGTAGTTTATTGAAAATCTTATTCATGGTTTTTTACCCCACCCTAACCCTCCCCTCACTTAAGGGGAGGGAATAGGATTGTTAGTGAAACGTAGAATATAATCTACCCTTTCATTAAGCGAGTAATACTTTTATTAATCCCTCTTCCTATCTAAGGGGAGTATGTTTTATTCAGTTCCTCCCCCTATTCAGAGGTAGTTATATTTTATTAATCCCTCCCCCTGCTAGGGGGAGGTTAGGTGGGGGTAGGAAAACTGAGCAGCACATCTCGATAATATTCATATTGTTGTTGGCGTAGTTTAATTTCCCGAGGTAAGCCTTCAGTAATAGAATGGGTGAGGGTATCAAATTGATCTAAAATGGCAACAATTCTAGCTTGCTCGGAGAGAGAAGGGAGGGGGATTTTTATACTATTCAAATTTTGTTGATTTAATTTTGGTTGTGCTGCTCCAGAAATATATGGCGCTAAATCAATACTATTGAGATAAATTTCGACAAAGCGGCGTTCTGCATAAGTCTCAAATTCTAAAACGTGTACATGGTTATTAACCCAGCTTTTTCCACTAATACTAAAAGCAATAGGTGTTTTTCTAACTACTAGATTAGCTCCATCTTCAGAAATTAATAAATAATCTCCATCAAAAATGTAATTATCTACATAATCTATAACGCCTGATGCGCCACAATATGGTATTTCACCAGCTTTTCTTAATCCGTTTGTTATAGGTTGCCGCATTGAATCTAAGTTCTTCGCTATCTCCCCCAGCGTTTTCCATTCAAATCCTATTTTAGCTAGTTCCTGCTCGCTTAATAATAAATCTCGATAATATTGGTACTGCTTTTGCCGTGCGTTGCGTTCTGCGGTGAGTTCTGTAGTGAGTTCTGTAAAAGTATCTAAGATATGGACAATTTCATTTTGAATATCAAGGGGAGGGAGGGGTATTATTATTTTTGCTAAATCCCCTGTTGATAAATCTATAACCTTTGTACCTTTAGTAAATTTAATTTTTTTCTTATAAAAATCATTAATTTGCGTCCAGTAGGCAAAATATTTTCCTAATATACTTTGTTTTGGTTTTAATATAGTAGCGTGACCTCCAGTAACTGCCTGTTCTTTACCTAGATAAACTAATGACTTACCAACATCTTCAAGATTCTCGCTTGTATTTGTAATAATTACATCTCCATAGTTTACTTTTCTAAGCTTTAAAGCTGTTTCATGGGTTACAAACGAAATTGTTTTTTCTGTTGATAACCCATAGTAAGTATAAATTTGCCCATAATGGATTGCAGGTATGCCACTTTCGGAGAAAACATTTTTAGGTAATCCATGCCCTCGAATTAATTCACTGATCTCTCCCAAAGCTTTCCACTCCACCGAGCTATTTTTAATCCGTTCTAATAAGGTAGCTGGAATCATAGCTCCTCTGTTTTAAAGCTGTGATAGCCTTCATAGTAATAGCTCACATCAATCCCTTTCATAAATAAAGTCCGATCATTGATTTTGTCTGTGAGCACTTGTTTGAGAAGAAATTTAATTTCAATATCTTTAATGGGGCTACGTTCCATGGCTAACAGATAATCAGTTTTATCCACCAGATTCCAATCAATCACTTGCTTGATTTCTGCCTTTAGCATTAAATCAAGCCAAATACGGCTGGCTCTTCCATTGCCTTCTCGAAAAGGATGTGCCACATTCATTTCCACATATTTTTCAATAATTTCCTCAAAATTACTTTGGGGCATGGTATCAATATGTTTTAGGGATTGGGATAAATACATCACAGGGGCAAAGCGAAAGTGACCTTTAGCTAGGTTTACTTCTCTAATTTTTCCAGCAAAATCATAAATATCACTAAATAAGTAGGCATGGATAAAGGCTAGTCCTGCAAAGGTGCCTATTTCTGCTTTGTGCATATCCCCAGAGTCAAAGAGCTGTTTGGCTTTTTGTTTACTGATTTTCTCTTCAACCCTTGCTAATTCTGCTTGATCCGTGATGTTTAATTTGTTTTCTAAAGTAAGGGGTCGTTTTTTCATACCCCGGTGCCTTCAATTTCTGCCACAATGTTGTCAATCTCACTGCGTAATTGGCTAATTTTAGCCACAGTTGTTTTTAATTCTTTGTTGACTTGGGTAATATCAATCACTTCTCGAGTATCTTGTGCTTCCACATAGGAATTGACGGCAAGATTATAATCATTCTGTGCAATGATGCTGTTCTCTACTGTGCTGGCAAAGTGATTAATAGGTTCCTTACTTGCAAACACTTCCATAATTTTTTGGATATGTTCATCGGTCAGCACATTATTATTGGTCTCTTTTTTAAAGAGTTTGCTGGCATCAATAAATTGAGTTTTATGATCGGTTTTGCATTTGGAAAGTACCAGAATATTTACCGCAATACTGGTGCCATAAAACAAGTTTGGCGCAAGGGCAATGATGGTTTCAATGGTGTTATGATCTACCAAATATTGGCGGATTTTTTGCTCTGCACCGCTTCGATAAAAAATACCAGGAAAACAGACAATCACCGCTCGCCCTTTGTTGGAAAGATAATGTAAGGCATGGAGCACAAAGGCAAAATCGGCTTTTGATTTAGGAGCAAGCACCCCAGCAGGGGCAAAACGATCATCATTAATCAAAGTGGGATCATCGCTACCAATCCATTTGAGGGAGTAGGGAGGATTGGAGACAATGGCATCAAAAGGTTTTTGTTCTCTAAATTGGGGATTGGTTAAAGTATTACCTAGGGCAATATTGAATTTATCGTAATTGATATTGTGCAAAAACAGATTCATTCGAGCCAGATTATAGGTGGTGTGGTTAATTTCTTGCCCAAAAAATCCCTCTTCAATATGGGTAGGGAATTGCTTTTGCACTTGTAACAATAAAGAGCCAGATCCAGCAGCCGGATCATAAATTTTATTGAGGGTAGTTTGGTTATCTATTGCTAATTGAGCGATGAGTTTAGACACATTTTGGGGGGTAAAAAACTCGCCGCCGGATTTACCTGCACTGGCAGCATAGTTGGAAATTAAATATTCATAAGAATCCCCAAAGAGATCAATTTGATTCTGGTGAAATTTACCAAAATCTAATTTTGCTATTCCCCGAATAACATCAGCTAAACGCTTGTTTTTATCTGTAACTGTATTGCCTAAGCGATTACTGGTAGTATCAAAATCAGCAAATAACCCTTTAATGGTCAGTTCAGATGGATAGCTATGGGCAGAGCTTTCAATGGCTTTGAAGATATGGGCTAAATCCGTATTTAAGCACTCATTTTCACTCGCACGATTGGCAACATTTTCAAAGAGCTGGTTCGGATAAATAAAAAAGCCTTTGGTTTTAACGGCATCATCTTTAATTGCTGGAGTAATCACCTCATCAGTTATCTGAGCATAATGAATAGTTTCATCCCCCGCTTCCATGTAATCCGCAAAGTGTTCGCTAATAAAACGATAAAATAGGGTACCCAGTACATATTGCTTAAAATCCCATCCATCTACCGAACCTCGCACATCATTGGCAATTTGCCAAATTTGCCGTTGTAAAGCTGCTCGCTGTTGGGTACTGGTCATGGATAGGATTCCTGTAAATTTTTAATTTTAATTATTCAAAAAATAAGGGGCTATAAAAACCCCTTAATATAACTTAGAAAGTATTAATATTAATTCCCTAAGAAGTGCCAGCCCCACAAAAAGCGATACCGGCATCGATCCAACCCTCATTAAATAGGGGCTCAAGTACTGAACGATCAGTGACATAACGAAAACCAGACTCTTTGCCTTGAGCAGGACCATTATTATAGGCATGGTATATTGGAGTATAAGAATCAGGACAAGCCTGAGTTCCATCAGTGATTTGAGCAGGAATAGCCATAAAGGGATACTTCTCAAAATTCCACCGAGGCACATTATCTGGCGTTTGGGCTTGCGTATCTAACAACTGATTACATTCAGCAGGAGAAATCGTCCAATAATGACTATTAGGTCCGGGATTGAGGGATCCATAAAACTGACACACATAAGCACCCACACTACTACCTAAGATACTCCACGCAGTAAAGCTCTGTCCGGTAGGTGCCCAACCAGCACCTGCAACCCCTGATGCCCCCATCGCTTCTGGATCGGTGGTCATAAAGTATTGATCAATATTGGAGTTATAAAATTCAGTAACCGTTACCGTATGTGCCTGATCGAAAGTAGTCTCTGTATTGCTGGCATCTATCGCATCAATACGAAATGCACGAGCTGTAGTAGGTAATCCTTCAGGTACTGCCTGCCCCAATCCAAAACAATCCAGATCAGCACAAGTAAAATAGCCGGCAGCACTCACGGCAACCAGTAACCCATGGGCATTGGTCACACTATGAGGAATATTTAATAATCCTTGGTTCATTCCTTGCCAATCGCCTAAAGGATCAGTACCAATCATGACGCCAGTATCGGTCCCTGCTACCATCATAGGTTTTAATGGGGGATTTTGCGAGACAAAAGCAAGTCCATGAACGGGTTGGGTTAAGGTGGTAGGCTGCCAAGAGATGCCCCGATCTAGGCTTTGGTATAAACCTTGGTTGGACAGGGCGTAGGCAGTTTGAGGGTTATTGGGATCTAATACCACTCGTACGGTTTTTTCGGGAAAGCTACCATTGTCTACCGGAGTCCAAGTGGCTCCTAGGTCGGTGGATTCCCAAAGTAGCGAAGGATAATTTTTTATTTCTTTATAGCGTTTATCCACAATCGCCCATAGTCCGGTATTTTCTGGATTCAGAGATAAATTGTAGCAATTGCCACCAATGGGGAAATTCGCTTTTTCTCCTTGTTCATTGACATAGCTGGTAGGTGTCTTTTTCCAAGTCTGCCCTTCATCAGTGCTGGAATAAATACGTTGATCACCCACAAACATCAATGTAAAAAGGGTGGTGTCTCTAAGTCGTAACAGAGGACCGCTAAATACAAAGTTACCGGTATCAATAGAGGCTGGATTTGATATGTCAATCTGAGGATCATAATTGACCGCATCAATGAATTCTCCTGAAGGAGAATAGTGTATAACTTGATAAAATCCTAGTGCAAGGATATCTCCGTTTTGACTTTCAATAGCACCGTAATCAGATAGCTGAGAAAAAGGGTAAGGATTCCCAGTAGTGGGTTGCTGGATAGGGATTAACATATCGGCAACAACATTAGGAGGATGGATTGAAAATAGCCCTTGAGGACGAAAGAAACCATTTCCCATATTTTCTGTAGAGTACTGTAGCCAAGTATTTTGAGTACCTATAAAGGGTACTATAGCTGGGTTTAATAGATCTGATAAAATTCCCGTAAAAAGATTCGGATAAATACAGGAGTCTTGTTCAGGGCATAACAAGTGCCATTGAGATGCTTGGCTAGTGGGTACAGAAAATAAACTACCAAATATAATGCTTAAGGCTAGGATAAATTTATTAGGTTTAATCATGATTAAAACCATCCATAGCTAAAATTACTAATATAAATTGTCCAGTTACTGCCCCCCGGTACTGAGCCAATAAATAAGCCTTTAGCACTAAAATCTAAATTTGGGGCTAAAATTGGTGGATTCCACTTTTGTCCCGGAACAAGAACCTGTAATTGTTTCCAAGGAGTTACTGTAACTAAGTTGCCATTTTGGTATTCTTGAACTTGATAAGCCACCCAAGTATTATTATTTGCTTGGATATCCATATGATAAGAATGATATGGCTGTAGTTCAGCCCCGCAGCTATTAGGACCATTATAAGTTTTACTCTGCCAATCTTGAGACTGAGGCACAGTAGGTAAGCCAGTTTGTGCCCGGCCTTCAATCTGGGTAGTAAAAGTCATATTTGCACCACATCCATCACTAGATTGCGAGTTATTCCCAAAGAAAGCTCCCCAACCATGGAGGACTTGTTTAAAGAAAGGCACAATAATATTGTGGGTTGGCTGTTGCTGTGTTCCGTAGTTGGTACTGGTATAAAAATTAAACCCAACCCACTGGGTGTTTACAGTATTAGAAGTGGTCGTCGTAAGGCAATAATAATTACCAAAAACCTGCCCTGATGAATCTCCATAAATCGTAAAATTAGTAGGTATGGGGCATTTCTGTTCAGATTCATTAGGCCCACTTGATTGAGTACTATAATTGTCTAGCTTATCTGGCTCTTGCAAAGGCAGTATGCCAATTTGAAACCCAGCCGCTTTTAATTCATCAAGTTCAGCTTGATCTACATTAGCTCGGGTTACATCATAAGTATTATTTTTAGGATCAAAATCTAGCTTAATTCTAAAAAATTGCCCTGTTTCTTCATCTTGTTGGATATAGACGGTTGGCTTGGAGTCTGTCTGTGCATCAAGGGCAAAGCATATGGGGGAGCAGCTATCAGCATCCCAATGAGGAAAAGAGTGTACCTAGAAAATATCATTTTATTTACCTCCGGAGTAAATGAATCGTCTCTAGGTCATTCTAGCACTTTTTAAAAAAGTTAAATGCCTTAAAGGTAGTACAAAATATTTGTATTGCAAGAAATAATTCTAGTAAATTTTTTACTTTAATTAAGGAATTAGTAAAGTATCCCCTCGATTAATAAAATCCCCCTTAATGCCATTGGCTAATCGAAGTTCATTTAAGCTTACTTCATATCGCTGTGCTAGCCCTGAAAGGGTCTCTCCGGGAGCAATTATATGTTGACGTTGAACAAGAAGAGTCTTGGGTAAGGGGTTATGATAAAAATAAGCCCGAATCCCATTCATAATGGCTTGAGCGATTTGTAGTTGCTGGTTCGGGTTATTGAGTTTTCTTTCTTCTGCGGGATTAGAGATAAATGCAGTTTCTACTAGTATAGAAGGGATATCAGGAGATTTAAGGACAGCAAAACCAGCATGTTGGACGTTTGTGCTATGCACTGTGCCTACTTTTTGAAGTTGGGTAAGAATATTGCTCGCCGCCTTTAAGCTCGCTTGCCTAGAGGAAGTTTGGGATAAATCTAGTAAAAGATGTGCGACCGAATTATCTTTACCTTTGATTTGCACCCCACCAATAAGATCGGATTCATTTTCTTTTTGGGCTAAATAGCGAGCAGCAGCATTGCTAGCTCCCTGCTCTGAAAGGGTAAACACCGAAGCGCCTTGGGCTCTAGGATGTAAAAAAGCATCGGCATGGATAGAGATAAATAAATTAGCTTTGGCTTGCCGTGCCTTTTTGATTCGATCATATAGCCCTACGTAATAGTCACTATTTCTGATCATCAGGGGTTCCATTCCCGGTTCTTGATCGACTAACTGGGCAAGTTTTTTAGCAATGGCTAGTACAATATCTTTTTCTTTACTTTTTTTAGCACCAATAGCACCCGGATCTTCCCCTCCATGACCTGCATCAATGGCAATCAATATAGATTGTGTAGTAGTGGAGACTTTAAGGGTTTTAGACTGAGTGATTACTTTTTTAGGACCAGTTTGGGTGAGATCAATGACTAATCGATAGCCTAAATTTTTATAAGGCCTAAGTAAGTAACTACTATAAGTAGCTGTCTGATTTAAATCGAGGACAATACGTAAAATACCATTATTTTTCCTATCGCTTCGTACTCCATAAACCAATCCGTTATCAAAATTATTTTGAGGTAGAGGTTGTTTTAAGTAGGTATCTGCAATATCAATCACAACCCGATCTGGTTGGGTTAAAGTGAACATTCGATATTCAGCAGTGGTGTTTAAATCAAAAACCAGCCTCGTTTTTTCTGTAGCAGACCATACCCGCATTCCTTCTATTTGAGTGGCAGAGAGTGCTATAGAAGTGGTTGCTAAAAATAAAGTAAATAGCCAGCCTATTTTTTTTAGTAAAAACTTAGACATTGGAATTTTAGGATAGCCTTTAAAATTATCGAAGGTTAATTAAAAAACCAGAATATATATTTATTTATTAGATAGATAGATGGTTTTGTTATCTTAACTTATTAGGTTTTAGCAGTGTACCATACCATCTAATAAAATACTTCCTTTAGCTGTATGTGCTTGTAAGGAAGCTAATCTGCCTTCTATCTCTGTATACGTTAAGTGAATTTGAAGATCAGGGAGGGGAATCTGGTCTTGGGCATATTCGGGCCATTCAATTAGACAAATTGCTTGTTGGTTAAAATAATCCTCAATACCGATAAATTCTAATTCTCTCGAATTAGATAGGCGATAGAAATCAAAATGATATACGTTCAAATCGTGATTTAAGGTGTAGGATTCAACAAGAGCGTAAGTGGGGCTTTTTACAATTCCTTCATGCCCTAACGCAGTTAAAAAGCCACGAGTTAATGTGGTTTTTCCTGCTCCTAACTCGCCAATCAGAAAAATAATTAAACCTCCTTTTTTTGTTTTGTATTCTGTTGCAAGATTTCCTCCCAGCTTTAGGGTATCTTGCTCAGTCGCTAAATTGATAGTGAGATTCATTGACTACTTTTAAGTTAACTAGGTGTTGTAAATAGGGCATGAGATCGCTTGCCATAAGTCCTCGCTCTCCATGAATTTGTGCGACTTGATCTCCAGCCGTACCATGGAGCAATACCCCTAGACGAGCAGCTTCTATTAAGGTTAGTCCTTGGGCAAGTAAACCACCAATCACCCCCGAGAGCACATCCCCCATCCCTCCTGTTGCCATACCTGGATTACCTGCAGTAGATAAGCCTAGGGGTTGATTTTCTCCACAGACTAATGTGCCATTTCCTTTAAGAATACTTACACCTCCATAGCGTTGCTGTAAGGTACGAGCAGCAGTAAATCTATCTTGCTGGATTTCTAGCGTACTGTTATTTAACAACCGTCCTGCCTCGGCAGGATGGGGGGTTATCACCCAATGGTCATGTTTTACAGGATTTTTAGCAAGTAAATTTAAGGCATCTGCATCGACTACTAAAGGGCGAGAAGAAACATTTAAAATTTGATGAAACATCATTTGGGACCAAGCACTTTGTCCTAATCCAGGTCCAATAATAATAACAGTCGCTTTGTTTAATAAAGGTGTTAACTGTTCTATGTTTTCTACCCCATGGCACATAAGTTCAGGGCGAGTTAAATTAAGCAAAATAGCATGAGATTTACGAGTAGCAATACTGACTAAACCTGCACCTACTCGGTAGGCGGCTTCTCCAGCCATACGCACTGCTCCAGACATACCTTCTTCACCACCTATAATAAGCACGTGGCCATAGGAACCCTTATGTCCAGAAGGTATACGAAATGGAAGAACAGACAATTCTTTTTGAAGGTTTAAGCGATATACTTCAGGGGTGATACTTTTATAGGCACAATCTGGCAATTGTAAGGAATCAAAACTGACTTTACCACAATGATTAGATCCTAAATAAGTGAACATGCCTTGCTTAAGGCCTATTAGGCTTACAGTTAAATTAGCTTTTACCGCAACTCCTAATATATTTCCTGTATCGCCGCAAAGCCCAGAGGGAATATCTATGGAAAGTACAGGATGATCAAAACTATTAATCCCGTGAATTGCCTTTGCCCACATTCCAGTAATTTCCCGATTAATTCCTGTGCCAAAAATAGCATCTACAATAACATCGCTACATTTAAGATATTGAGGGTGAAAGGGAAGGATAGGGATGCCTCTATTAATAAAACTTTGCTTTGCCTGAAGGGCATCTGCATTGAGCTTACTACCATCGCCTATTTGACATAAAATAATATAAAGACCCATTTCATGGGCGAGACGAGCGAGTATATAGCCATCTCCACCATTATTACCTGACCCACACACCACAACGATCCGCCGCGCATAGGGCCAATGCTTCCGTAATTGTTTAAGAGCAACAACCCCTGCACGCTCCATGAGGGTAATACTAGGAATTTTTAGCTGTTCAATAGCGTATTGATCTAATTGACGTACTTGATGCACTTTATATAGGGCGAAGGGTAAAAACTCCATTTTTATCTTAATTTTTTAAATAAACTATTGATTTTTATTAAAGAAATAAGTAATTAAAGTAGGGTTAATTCCTAATTATATAATTACTTAGGAAAATCTTGAAATAGATAGGGTCTAATTAGCGTTATTCATTTTTGTTGCGTAGAATTATTAAGGTTATCTTTAATATATATGTATTACTTCATCACTAAAAACTCCTATGAATCACAAAACACCCTTAATTAATATTGACGAATTTGCTCAAATTCAAAATAAAGATCAACTTCTGATTGTAGATTGTAGATTTAATCCTGCTGCTCCAGAAGAAGGTTATCAAAGTTATCTTTCTGCTCATATCCCAGGGGCAGTTTATGCTCATTTAAATAATCAGCTCTCTGATCTTTCCAAACAAGGGAAGGATTTGTTAGGAAAACAACCCTTACCGAGTGCTGAACAATGGGCAGTAACCCTAAGTAGTTGGGGCTGGAATCCAGATCTTTCTGTAATCGCCTATGATGATTCAGGGGCTATGTTAGCAGCAGCTAGGCTATGGTGGATCATGCACTGGATGAATGTGCCAGTACGAATTTTAGATGGAGGATTTTCTGCTTATCAAAAAGCCGGACATCCTGCTGAGTCAGGAACAATAGAACGTACTTCTACTCAGATTGCCCCGGTGGTATTTGATCTTAATAAAGCCATCTTTACTCAAAATCTCCGTCGTGCGGTGGATAATCATGAGGTATGTGTTGTTGACGCACGCCCTCAAGATCGATTCTTAGGTAAAAATAATGCAGATCCAGTTCCCGGTCATATTCCCGGTGCAGTGCATCGTTTTGCAGCAGAGAATTTACAAGAAGACAAGCACTTTTGTACATCATCCCATTTACGAGGAGATTTTCTAAAATTGGTAGGAGATCGGGATCCAAGTACCATAGTTCATTCCTGTGGGTCAGGTGTATTTGCTTGCCAAAATCTATTGGCAATGGAAATTGCAGGACTCCACGGATCTAAATTATATGCACCTTCTTGGAGTGGTTGGACCAGCGATCCAGAAAACCCAGTTACTACAGGCTAATTTAAGATTCGGGTAATCGAATAAAGTGAGTACGATAATAGGTGAGCTCTTGAATAGATTCATGAATATCAGCTAGGGCAAGATGGGCACTGCCTTTTTTAAATCCCTTAGGGATTTCTGGTACCCAGCGTTTTGCAAGCTCCTTAATCGTACTCACATCTAAATTACGGTAATGAAAGTAAGATTCTAGCTTTTGCATATGGCGGGCTAAAAATCGCCGATCTTGGCAAATGCTGTTGCCGCACATGGGAGAACTATTGGGTAAGGTATATTCACTGAGAAACGCTAGGGTTTGCTCCTCTGCCATTTGCTCATTAATGGTACTATTACGTACCCGATCGGTTAATCCAGATTTTCCATGCTGTTTGGTATTCCACTCATCCATCCTATTTAAAACATTGTCTTCTTGATAAATAGCAAATACTGGACCTTCTGCGAGCACATTAAGATGTTTGTCGGTAACCACTGTGGCGATTTCTAAAATCATATCTTGTGTGGTATTTAGACCGCTCATTTCTAAATCTATCCAGATTAAATTACTTGGATCTTGAGCCATGAATCAATTACCTGTAATAGTATAATAATTGTGTTACATTCTAACAGAAGCCGTTTTTAAATAGACTTAGCCAAAGAATTACTGCCATGACTATCTATAGCTCATTATTTGTTGTCATTATTTGTATCATGTTAGGGGTAGAGTTATGGCTCGCCCGCCGTCAGTTTTATCATGTAGTAAATCATCGGGAGCAAGTACCCCAGCTTTTTGAAGAGCATATTTCCCTTGCAGAACATCAAAAGGCAGCCGATTATACGGTAGCTAAACTTAAAGTAAGCATGATTAATGGGGTTTTAGATGTGCTTATTGTTTTAGTTTGGACTTTAGGCGGGGGCTTAGAGTGGTTAGATCATTTTTGGCAAGCACGTGGGTGGGGAGAAATTTCCACAGGAGTTGCAGTACTCATTAGTTTTGGCTTAATCGGTACTTTAATAGATTTGCCCATCAGTATTTATCGTACCTTTGTTCTTGAGCAAAAATTTGGATTCAACCGAATGACTGCGGCAATATTTTTTCAAGATCTCATCAAGCAAAGCGTATTAATGCTTGCTATTGGTGTACCTGTGACGTTTGGTGCACTTTGGCTGATGGGGCATATGGGAGATCACTGGTGGCTTTATCTTTGGTTAGCTTGGCTTAGTTTTTCTTTACTCATGATGTGGGCTTATCCCGCATTTATTGCTCCATTTTTTAATAAATTTACTCCTTTGGAAGATGAAGAGCTTAGAAGTAGGGTGGAGGATTTACTTACTCGTTGTGGCTTTAAAAGCCAAGGGATTTTTATTATGGATGGCTCTCGTAGATCGGGGCATGGTAATGCCTATTTTACTGGACTAGGAAGTAATAAACGGATTGTATTTTTCGATACTTTATTAGAATCTTTAACTCCTGAACAAATTGAAGCTGTACTTGCTCATGAGTTAGGACATTTTAAATGCCGCCATATTGTTAAAAATATAGTGGTAATGTCCTTACTTAGTTTAGGAGGATTAGCTCTATTAGGTTGGCTAAGCGATCAG
Source organism: Candidatus Nitrosacidococcus sp. I8 (assembly GCF_945836005.1). Classification (NCBI taxonomy): domain Bacteria; kingdom Pseudomonadati; phylum Pseudomonadota; class Gammaproteobacteria; order Chromatiales; family Chromatiaceae; genus Candidatus Nitrosacidicoccus; species Candidatus Nitrosacidicoccus urinae. The sequence goes on from NZ_OX241534.1 coordinate 285,509, forward strand.
CCTACTTTTTATCAGAGCTTAGGAATAAGTCATCCATCTACCTATATGGCACTGGTTTTATTTATGATTATTGTGCCTATCTTAAGCTTCTTTTTGCATCCTATATTGACTTATATGTCTCGTCGCTATGAGTTTGAAGCTGATGATTTTGCAGCAAAGACTGCCAATAGCCAAGACTTAGCACAAGCACTCGTAAAGCTCTATAAAGAAAACGCTAATACGCTGACACCTGATCCGATTCATTCAGCTATTTACGACTCTCATCCACCAGCCCCGATTCGTCTTGCTCATCTGCAGGCTTATGAAGTAAAAACTGCTTAATAGATTCTGCCAGAAACATGGTAAATAAAAAGAGCGATCTTTCTTTAGGCTAGTAAGCTAGAAAATTGCTCTTTTTATTTTCTTAGTAATTTTTTGTATTTTCTCATTACTAATAGATTTTCATTTATAATCATCGTTCTAAACTTGAGCTTCACGACGTAACAATTCACGCTTACGATCTATACCCCAACGATAGCCCGTAAGATCACCATTCAGTCGTATTACACGATGGCATGGAATAGCTATAGCAATGGTTTTTTGCGCAGGCATTAGCAACGGCACGTACTGCTTTGGGCAAACCAATACGTTTTGCAATCTCCGTATAACTAACAGTAGTACCTAAAGGAATCTTACGTAGGGCACTCCAGACACGCTCCTGAAAGGCAGTACCTTGAATATCTAATGGTAGATGTAATCCAATTGAAGGTGCTTCAATAAACCCTACAACTTTGGCTACTAATTGCTCAAATTGGTTATCACAACCTATAATTTCAGCCTTAGGAAATTGATCTTGTAAATCGTACACAAGCGTATTTGGATCATCTCCTAGTAAAATAGTACAAATACCACGTTGACTCTGGGCTACTAGGATAGCTCCTAATGAACATTGCCCCACTGCAAAACGAATAATTACACCATTACCTCCCGCTCGATAGTCCCTTGGTCGCATTCCCAATAATCGATCTGAGAATTCATAGAATCGGCTATTAGAATTAAAACCTGCATTATAAATAGCATTCGTAATGGATGAGTTCGATCTACGGAGTTCTTTGCGTAGCTTGCTAGATCGATATGCTGAACTATACGCTTTAGGGGTTAGCCCAGTTTCAGTCTTGAATAAACGATGAAAATAATATGGGCTTAACCCTATCCTAGCTGCCAACCTGTCTAGCTGAAGTGGTGTCTCTGATGTTTCGATGATACGGCAAGCACGAGCGATCAATACAGTGTGTTGCATAGTTGTTTTAATCTGATCACTATTAATACGGAGACTACAACGATAACCTGCCGCTTCAGCGGCTTCTGGGGTATTAAAAAATTCTACATTTTTACGCCTAGGTAGCCGTGCTGCCGAGCTTGGCTGACAATATACCCCTGTAGTACGCACTGCGTAAACAAAATGACCATCAGCGGCAGCGTCTCGTGTTTGTATAGCTGCCCAGCGTTCATCCTCAGTTTCATAAGCAATAGCCAACTTCATTTCATCAGTCCTGTTATTGTTAATGACAAGAGCTAAAATAATGTGAAACTCAGTCGCAAGCACTCTGTTTCTTGCAATTAAATTTCTAAAACTATCGCTGTATTTTGAAAAATTAAATAAATTACCTATTTATTTAACAGTATATATAAAGCTGTTATTTACTATCTTTTAATTCTTTAGGAATAATTATTTCTAACACTTGTGACGTGTAAGCTGTTAACTCTGAAGAGCTTATAGGAGAGAATATAAGGAAATATATTTTTGGTAAGCGATAGAAAATAGGCAAAAATGCCAGCTTGAAATAGCTGGCATTCTTTTAATATTCTAAGTAATTTATGAAATTTTTTGTTCTGGTGTGATCAGACTAAGTTGAGTAAGTGCAGTCACTCCATCATCATAGCCAATTTCTTCTAGAATTTGACCATTAACTACTTTCAATACTGAAGTACCACTGAAATGCATTTTGCGACCAGTTGCAGTAGGCAATCCACCAACGGTAAAATCAGAAAACTCGGGACCTGTATGAGTGCCACCACCTTCCCATTGACCCACTACATAATCTCCTTCTGCAATTAAATTAGCCGTGCACCAAAAATTGAGATCAGGGAATGCAGCACGAAAGTCAGTTATAAAGGCTTTTATAGGTTCACGACCACGGCAAGGATAATGCAGTGAATACTTACTTAGCATATCAGGTGCGGCAATCTCATCTAATAACTGCAATATTAAAATTTACACCCTAGAATTCGGTAAACCAGCGACTGACAATAGCTTTATTTTGCTCTTCTTTACTCATTTAAAAAATCCTCATGAACATTAACATTTTTATCCAGATCATTAAAATTAATTAACTATCTAAACAAAAATATATATACCTAGTTGCTGTTTAACACTCCGATTCTTGCTGTTTATATCAGCTTAAAAATTTAGAATGAACATTAAAAGAGCATTTTTTGCTACAAAAAGATTCTGGCTTCAAAAGACACTCCTAGCCCCTGATTAAGGACTAGAATTATTTGTTTAATAAGTATTAAGTATTATGAGTGAGTTAGGCTATCTAAATATTTATCAGCGTCTAAAGCAGCCATACATCCTGCTCCCGCAGAGGTAACTGCTTGTTGGTAAACTGAGTCCATCACATCACCTGCTGCAAACACTCCCGGAACACTAGTCTGAGTTGCAAATCCCCGTCTACCTCCTTGTACTAGAAGATAGCCATGTTCCATCTCAAGCTGCCCTTGGAAAATATCCGTATTAGGTTTATGACCAATGGCAATAAATACCCCATGGACGGGTATTTCAGTAAGTTTATGGTTTAGCGTATCTTCAATGTATACCCCTGTGACTCCAGCATCATCTCCTAGTACTTCTTTTAGAGTATGATTCCAATGAATAGTTACATTACCTTTCTCTGATTTTTGTAGGAGTCGATTTGCTAGAATCTTTTCAGATCTAAAAGAATCTCGGCGATGGATGACATAAACATGACTGGCGATATTAGCAAGATAAAGAGCTTCTTCCACTGCTGTGTTACCACCGCCTACAACTGCTACAGGTTTGTTACGATAGAAAAACCCATCACAGGTGGCACAAGCAGAAACACCACACCCCATATAAGTTTGTTCTGAGGGCAGGCCAAGGTATTTTGCAGAAGCACCAGTAGCAATAATGACTGCATCTGCAGTATAAACACCAGAATCTCCCGTTAATGTAAAAGGTTTTTTAGAAAAATCAGTTTTAACTATTTGATCATGCACAATTTGAGTACCAAAACGTTCTGCATGCTTACGCATTCGCTCCATTAAATCTGGTCCTTGAACTCCTTGATCATCCCCTGGCCAATTATCAACATCAGTCGTGGTTGTCAGCTGCCCCCCCTGTTCTAAACCAGAAATTAATACTGGATCAAGAGCAGCACGAGCGGCATAAACAGCAGCAGTATAGCCGGCTGGACCAGATCCTAAAATAAGTAAACGGCAATGCTTAATTTTCTCAGACATGGATAACTCCATTTAAGGTTTTTTATTTTTCTATAGCTATAATGATATTAATAGCCAGATTTTAATTATATTCAGAATACGGTATTAAGGGTGTACATAGTAGAAAAGATTAAATTCAAGTTATTGTGTAACAAACTGAGATTGCTATAATAAACAATTAGGTTCAGATGAACCCCCATAGCTATTTTATGGTCTCTAAATATGAGAGATTTTAATTCCTATCTTATTTGGCTATATATAGCCCACATTCTAAAACAAGGTGAAATTCTTGACTAGTTCTCTTGAATTTACTTTATTTTGATTTAAATTTTTTATTTATTTAGGTATCTAAAATAAATGTAAAAAAGTAAATTTATTAAAGTTTGAATAGCTAGAAACAATAAGTGTTGCTTTATATAAAAATAGGTTGTTTTTGTTATGGCTCAAGCCTCTACCATCACCAAGCGTTCTAGAAATCGTATACCTATCAGTTTGCATATTAATCATCGGGTTAAAGAGGGGATATTTATTGCCTCTCTTGCAATAGCTGCTTATCTCTTTATTTGTTTACTCACCTACACACCCAGCGATCCTAGTTGGTCTCATACGGGAAACGCCGAACAAAGTGCTCATAATAGTGGAGGAAAAGTAGGAGCATGGCTAGCAGACCTTCTTTATTATTTAATGGGACATCCTGCCTATTTGCTACCCATGGCAATGACATATACTGGGCTTTTCGCATTAAGTAAACGTAAAGTTTGCCAAAAAAAATACCTCATCTACTCTTGGTTATTTAGAGTTATAGGATTTATTTTAACTCTAGGGGCCATATCTGGTTTAGCTGCTCAGTATTTTTCAAATATTCCTGCTGGATCCTTACCTAATGTAGAAGGGGGATTATTAGGTGTTACGCTTCAGCATAGCCTAGATTCTATAGTTGGTTTTTTAGGCACAACGGTAATTCTATTAGGATTCTTTTTTACTGGAATTAGCTGGTTTATTCCATTTTCTTGGCTTCAAGTAATGGATAAAACTGGCGGTTTTATTCTTAAAACTATAGAAAATAAGCATAAATTTTTTCCAGAAAAAATGGAGAGTGTTAAAAAAATAACGCATAGAACTCAGCTATTCAAAATACCTATTTTTGAATCTCCTGAGAAAGTACTTAGTAATAAAGATCGCATTGAACCTACCTTAGACGGAGAAAATCAAGCAGCCATAAACACTAATATAGGTCAAGGGTTAAATACGACTGCCGAAAGTAAAAATCAATCTCCACCTGCTAAGGTTAGTATTTCTTCCAATTCTAATACAAGAGAAAATTCCCAAGCAGAGACAGCTACACTGATATCAGATCCTCCAATAACTTCTGAGGATCATTCTATAAAAACAGATAGCGATCCATCATCTCAGCAAGTAGCAAATCCCTCTCTCTCTGAAGGAATAGGAGATCGAGAGAATATAGATTCAGTGAATCAAATATCTACAGAAGATATAAATATACAGAATCAATCTGAATTAGAAACGTATGAGCATAAAAACGCAACAAATTCCGCAAATATAAATACAGGGGGGATACCCTATACTGATAGGCTGACTAGTACTAGGTTTAAATTTAATCCAAATTTAGGAATCAACAGCAATACCATACAAAAACCAATACCTAATAATCACCCTGTTAAAGAGGTACCCTCTCAAAACCGGAATACTCTCCCTACCCATACAAATGTAATCCAACAGCGATCAATAGAATCAGGCCAACCTCACACTTTACAGCAAAATCAAAGAATTACGGCAGTGGGCTTAAAGGCAAACAATAGTAATTCTACTAACGAAATATCATCTCATTTTCAGGAGATTATCTCATCCAACACTGATATATCTAGGCACAAACCACGTGAATCAGTTCAATCACAACAAGTTCAAAGACCAATCTCAACTGGGTTAGGGGTAAATAATGGTAATCCATTTAGAGCAATATCTCTTCAAAATAAAAAAATTACTCCTACTTCCCATGAAGATATAATCCGAAATCAGCCTATAGAATCAACTCAACCTCCGCAACAAAACCAAAGATCTACAGTAGTAGAGTTAAAGGTAAATAGTAGTAATTCTCTTAATGAAACAGTGCCTCATATTCAGGAAAATCCATTAGACTCACACTTAAAAGAAACAGCAGTAGAAGTAGTAAATTTTCAGTCGAAGTTTAAGAGGCAGGACCAAAATTCTGGGGTATCTTTTTCTTTATCTAACTTAAATAATACGTTACCTCCTTTATCTTTATTAGATAAACCCTCTGCTTCACAAAAAGGATATTCCGAGGAAGAGCTTGAAGTACTTTCTCGCCAAGTAGAGGAGAATTTAAGTGATTTTGGGGTTGAAGTACAAGTAGTTGATGCATATCCAGGACCAGTAATTACTAGTTTTGAATTACAACCTGCTCCAGGAGTAAAAGTCAGCAGAATTTCAGGGCTGGCTAAAGATTTAGCTCGTGCCCTTTCAGTACTTAGTGTTCGTGTAGTAGAAGTTGTACCTGGAAAACCGGTAGTAGGTTTAGAAATCCCTAATGAAGTCCGAGAAATTGTCTATCTCTCTGAAGTTTTATCTTGTATTGATTCTAGTATTCGGGAAGGCTCTTTAACCCTTGCCCTAGGGAAAGATATTACTGGAAATCCAGTCACAGTGGATCTTACTAAAATGCCCCATTTATTAGTAGCAGGAACTACAGGATCTGGAAAATCAGTGGCAATTAATACCATGATTTTAAGCCTGATCTATAGGATGACACCTGATATGGTACGGCTTATTCTCATTGATCCTAAAATGCTAGAACTCTCAGTCTACGAGGGTATTCCCCATCTGCTTGCACCTGTTGTGATTGACATGAGTGAGGCAGGAAATGCACTGCGTTGGTGTGTTACTGAAATGGAGCGTCGTTACCGCCTTATGGCAGCACTAGGTGTGCGTAACTTAGCAGGGTTTAACCATAAAGTAAAAAGTGCTATTCAAGCTAACCAACCTTTAGCAAACCCTTTACATCCATCACATCTAAATAGCAATGATGGGGCTCCATTACTTGAACCATTACCAATGATCGTCGTAGTTATTGATGAACTTGCAGATATGATGATGGTTGTAGGTAAAAAAGTAGAGGAGTCTATTGCACGATTAGCCCAAAAAGCACGAGCTGCTGGAATTCACTTAATTTTAGCAACCCAAAGACCCTCTGTAGATGTTATCACTGGGTTAATTAAAGCTAATATTCCTACTCGTATTGCATTTCAAGTTTCATCTAGAATTGATTCTAGAACAATCCTTGATCAAACAGGAGCTGAACAACTTTTAGGTCAAGGGGATATGCTTTATCTCCCCCCAGGTACAGCGGTGCCAGAACGAATACATGGTGCATTTGTTGATGATCACGAAATACATGAAGTAGTTGGATTTATAAAACAACAAGGCACACCTAAATATATAGAAGAAATTACCCAAGGAGTCCCAGAATTTAGAGAGGGTAGTTCCGGAGCAAATGGTAGTGATTCTGAAGATGATCCCCTCTATGATGAAGCAGTACGCATAGTAACTGAAACCCAGCGAGCTTCAGTTTCAGGGGTACAAAGAAGGTTAAGGATTGGGTATAATCGGGCAGCTCGGCTAGTTGAAACAATGGAGCAAACTGGAATTGTAGGTCCAATGCAAGCAAATGGTAATCGAGAAGTGCTTGCTCCTCCTCCACCGGAATAATTTTTATTCAAATGCATATTAAAAAATTACAGTTATCTAAGCAAAATCTAGTTATTATTTTGCTTATTGGCATAACTATGCTGCCTATTAGGGCGATGGCTGCAGATCCAAAAAGAAACTTAGAATCTTTTTTAACAAAAACCCAAACCCTTGTTGCAGAATTCAATCAAACTGTATTAAATGAGGAAGAGGAGGTTATAGAAAAAAGCCAAGGAGTTTTTTCTCTACAACGACCAGGAAAATTCCGTTGGGATTATAAAGAACCATCTACACAGCTTATCATAGCAGATGGAAGTAAAATTTGGTTTTACGATAGAGAGTTAGAACAAGTCACCGTAAAAAGTCTAAATCAAGCTTTAGGAGATGCACCTGCGCTTTTACTGGCAGGAAATGAATTACCAGAAAATGAATATCAAGTTAATGCGCTTCCTTCTGAAGATAATCTAGCTTGGATAGAGATCATTCCTCAAAATCAAGAAAGTGCCTTTAAGCGGTTATTATTAGGATTTCAAAGAAAAAATTTACGGGAAATGAAGCTCTATGATAACTTAAACCAAGTGACTCAACTCTATTTTTATAATATAAAAATAGGTCTCTCATTCGAGGATGGTACATTTAGCTTTACTCCTCCAGAAGAAGCAGATGTAATTTATGACGAGTAAAAATTTTTTTAAGCTAGAAAATAGATTATCTCTAATTCTACTATTCATATTGCAACCCTAGATAGTGATAAAAAGAATTTTACTAGTCCTAATTAATATCTATCGGTATGCAATTAGCCCTTTTATTGGTAATCATTGTCGATACTACCCTTCTTGCTCTGAATATACTCTAGAGGCAATTCTACGCTACGGTGGGTTTTATGGAAGCTGGCTAGGGTTAAAACGTATTTTACGCTGCCACCCCTTTCATCCAGGTGGTCTTGATCCGGTACCTGATGTAAAAAAATATCCATTTTCTTCTCATGAGTAAAAATAGTGTTTTCTCACTTACTTAGAATATTTTTAATTTGGGGGTTATCACTCCAACTAGGATGGGCAGTTGAGTTAAAAGGATCTTTAACCCAAGGGGGGCTGATAATAGGGCACACAGAGTCTAATGCACAAGTATTTCTTGATAATCAACCCATACAAATATCAGAAAATGGGCTATTTCTACTTGGATTTGGTCGTGATGCAAAGCAAGATATAGTACTTAAAATAATTTTACCTGACGGTACAAAAGAAATTAAAAAGCTTAATATTATCCAGCGAGAATATAAGATTCAGCGAATTAATGGAATTTCTGAAAGCAAAGTAACCCCCAATAATAATCATCTCTCCCGCATTCAAGAAGAGGCAGCACTTGTAAGAAAAGCAAGAACAACCAATGACCATCGTACTGATTTTTTAACTGGATTTATTTGGCCTGCCAAAGGATCTATTACCGGTGTTTATGGTAGTCAGAGAATTTTAAACGGTAAACCTAAAACACCCCACTATGGAGTAGATATTGCTGCTCCTGCAGGTACTTTAGTAAAGGCACCTGCAGCTGGGATAGTCACTCTAGCTCATCCGAATATGTTTCTATCCGGAGGAACACTTATTCTTGATCATGGCTATGGATTATCTTCTGCATTTTTGCATTTACAGCAGATCTTAGTAAAAAAAGGAAATCGGATAGAACAGGGTGCACCTATTGCTAAAATAGGTACTACAGGGAGAGTTACGGGAGCTCATTTAGACTGGAGAATTAACTTATTTCAAACCCGTCTTGACCCGCAGTTTTTAGTTCCACCTATGGGGGAAATAAATAAAAAATAAATTTTCTTTTTGTGAAAAATAATGTGGTAAATAAAAATCGACCCGATCCAAAAATAATAACTACTGAGACCATCGCTAAAACAAGGCTTTTTCACGTAGAGCGTGTTAATTTGCATTTTTCAAATGGAGTAGAAACTTATTATGAGCGACTTAAAGGCAGTCCTCGTAGTGCCGTTTTAATTGTTCCTATGTTGGATCGAAAAACCGTATTACTCATTCGAGAATACGCAGTAGGTACTGAACGCTATGAACTTGCCTTACCCAAAGGGCATGTTGAAGCAGAAGAAGATTTACTCGCTGCAGCAAACCGAGAAATTATGGAAGAAGTAGGCTATGGTGCTCACCGACTTACTTATTTAACTTCTTTTACTTTAGCCCCTGGTTATATGAGCCATCATATTCACGTAGTTTTAGCAGAAGATTTATACGAAGAGCACCGTGATGGAGATGAACCTGAAGAAATTGAAGTAGTTCCTTGGAAATTATCAAAATTAACTGATTTGATTGAAAGGCAAGATTGTACTGAAGCACGTAGTATTGCAGCCTTGTTTATGATTAAAGAAAGATTCAATAAATAATAAATTATTATGCTTTTAAATATACCAAGTACACCTATTGAATTAATGGATTCAATTATTGATATTAGTAAATCAGCCGGCGAAAAAATCCTTACTATTTATCGTAAAGGATTTACGGTAGCCCATAAAGAAGATTACTCTCCACTCACAGAAGCAGATCTTGCAGCACATAAAACGATCGTTCAAGGATTAGAAGCCCTAACACAGATGATACCTATCTTATCTGAAGAATCTAAAGAAATACCTTTTTCAGAGCGTTCTACTTGGCAAAGATATTGGCTAGTTGATCCCTTAGATGGCACTAAAGAGTTTATTAAAGGTAGTGGAGAATTTACCGTCAATATTGCTTTAATAGAAAATAATCAGCCTATTTTAGGAGTAGTGTATGCACCTGCATTAGATCAATTATATTATGCAGCAAAAGGGTGTGGTGCTTTTCAGAGAAAAAAAGGAAAAATAACTAGATTAAAAACTAAATCTAGGGTTCATGGAGTTCCTGTACAAGTGGCAGGAAGTCGTTCCCATACTGATAAATATTTAGAAGTTTTTCTTCAAGACATTAAAGAACACCACCTTGTTGCTATGGGTAGCTCTTTAAAGTTTTGCTTAGTTGCTGAAGGAAAGGCTGACATTTATCCACGATTTGGATTAACTTCTGAGTGGGATACTGGAGCTGCCCAATGTATTGTAGAAGAATCAGGGGGGGCAGTCATTGATCTAAAAGGAGAAGTGTTACGCTATAACATAAAAGATTCTTTGCTTAATCCTTATTTTTTAACTGTTGCAGCGGATATTAGTTATTGGCAGCAATTTATCCCAGATGATCTGAAAAATAATAACAGTATATAAATTTTCAAAAATCTACTTGTGCTCGAAACTCTAAAATACTGGGATGAAGTCCATTAAACTTAGCAATCGCTGGGTTAGTTTCAGGTGCAACTTCATTCACCACATAACCATAGTCTGCCATGAGTTTAATGTGAGGGTTTAAATGCCAGTTCAGTCCAATTTCTACCATTTGGGTATCACCGCCATGTACGTGGGGTGTATTCATGCTTAACTGATCCCAGCGTATTGCTACTTCCCATGCCCCCCAGCCACCATAACCAACGTCTCTTTTGGGTTCTACACGAGTAAACGCACCAATTTTTTGATCATAAGCCCGAGACTCTCCTGTAAAAAAATAACTAAAAGTACCATAATAACCCGCCAACACATCAGCATTAGAGTAACCTATGCCAGCTAAACGAGCCTGCATATATTCTCCCTGAAAAGAAAACGGCCCTGAAACTACAGATAATTCAGCCCCAAGCCGTATTACATTTTCTAGGGCTCTATCACCTGCCGTTAGTGGTCCCGTATTTGTCCATGGGGTACGATCTACATTTCCAAAGGGCTGTGAAGAATAGGTAAGAGGGGGGTTTGCCAGCAGACCGGCAGGATTGACTCTATTTCTTACCCAAGTGGAACTACCTGATATTCCTAAGTGAAGTAGTTGAGTTGAATTATAGTAAATAGGAAGACCAGTAATTCGTCCACCAACTTGGTAGCGAGTATCTTCAAAGATTCCAATCCCTAAGCCTGTATTTTGAGTCTGGAGTGCTGCTCGGGTAGTCCATCGAGTGTCATGGGCATCTATACTAATACCTAATTTATAAGGATTAGGATTTTCAATAAAAGCATTAGCAAATAAAGGTCGTTCAATAAACTCTAAGTAACGATCACTAGTAGAGCTAATTAAAGTAAGAGGTTCTTTAATTTGTCCAATTTTAAAAGTAACCGGATCTAGATGAGTGTAGCTTACCCAAGATTCAGTAATATTTGCAATAGCAAGCTGATTGACTGTGCGGACAAAGTCATATTCAAATTTATAGCCAAAATCCCTGTATAAAACCCCATCTAAACGAATACGGGTTCGACGAGGAGCAGCACCATTTTTAATGGCAGGATCGGAAGCATTCCCAGTGTTAAAATTAATCTGCCCACCCCCCTGTTCAAATCCACCAATAGTGAGCCGCCAGTAGCCATCATTGGTTTTTATCTCCCAACCTGTTTTACTTAACCCCATGGTTAGGTTGCTTTCATTGCTAGTTTTTTCTTGCCTATCTTTTATTTTTTCTTTTCTAGTAAGTGGCTTAAGATCCAAAATTTTATTGCTTTTATTTTCTTCACCATATGCAGCAGATAATAATGAGCTGCTAAAAATTATTTTATAAATCAAAATATTACTAATTTTTAATGTGCGCTTATTGCTCATAAGAAGCAGTTCCTAAGTTAATTTCCGGGCATACTAACCGGATAATTTAGAAAAGTAAAGAAATAAGATAGATGATGGGGTAGAAGTAAGTAGTCTACTGTTTTTCGAGTAGAAGTTTTAAAAATTCAACTGTGCACGCATCATAAATATATCCGCATTAAATTTTTTATTAGATCGCCCTGATAGATTGTAACTATTTGCTATAGCGTGCACATAGTTTGCTCTAAGCAAGGTATTATGTGTTGTCCACCAATTTATCCCAAACGTAAAATTATTTTCTTCCCCACCATGTACTCCTCGGCTATTTAAATTGATGGCACTATAGCGAGCAGCAATTTCCCAAGCACCCCAACCGTCTTGATCCATAGGGTGATTAAGATTAGTTTGTCCATAAATTCCTTTGCGAGGAATATAATTACGACTTTCTCCTGTTAAGAAATAGCCTGCTTGGGCGTACCAACCATTAAAGTTTAATTGAGATAAACTACGTTTACGCTCAATTTGGGTATAAAAATATTCACTCTGGGCATGAAAAGCTCCCCACACAGTAGATAATTCACCTTGTAACAATAGGGTATTCTGTGCTCCTAGTAGTAAATTTGTCCCAATAAAATTAGGAGACAAATGAGATTCTGGACTCACTGAAAAATCAAGACTAGGACTTTTAGTAAAATTACGGTAATAAGTGGAACTACCTATGTGAATGACCTGACCAGGCTCTGCAATAGGAGCAAAGGTAACCCTTCCTGAAGTACCCCAATTTTCTGTAGATTGCCCAATATTAGAAAAACCAGCACCATAAAAACCAGTTTGTGCAGTCCAGTGTGTCCCTTGTTCTCCTGAAGCCTCTAATACCAAACCTAAGCGACGTCGACCAATAGCTTCATTGTTAATCAGTGAGTTTGCAAGAGATCGATCTTGGAAGGTAGTCCAGTTACTCCCTACCATAGATTCCATGCTTACTGGTACTTTTTGATAGCCGAAAATAAGATTTACAGGCTGAAACCCGGTAAATTTAAAAAACCCATAAGTAAGCACTGGATTATTAATCCCAAAATCATTGGTAAAATCATTACCGCCAAAATCAGCTTCAAATCGATAATCCCAAACTTTATATAAAGTGCCTGTCACATTTAATCTTAATCGTCGTAGATCTCCTCGAGTTGTGTCCAAATTCTGGACTCCACTTAAAGAAGTAAAATCTATTTGAACTCTTCCTCCTAAATCTAAAATGAAATTACCATCAGCTGATTTTGCTCTAAAACCGCCATTATCTATTTCAGTAGTAATAGGGTGGAAATTTTCCGCTGTTTTTTCTTGTTTTTTTTGCTGAAATCTTTCTTTGCCATTAGCCTTATTAGTTTTTTTTTGAGTGTTGATTACTTTTTTTGAAGATATATCAAGTATCCCAGCATGAGTAAAAATAGTGGCAAATTGAGCTACTATCCCTAAAAAAGCGATACAGATAAAATGGTTTTTTATTTGAATATACAAAATATTTTCTTTTCTCTTATAAGTGCAATTGTGCTAAGAATATGTTACTAATAAGCAAAATTTACTTTATATAAACATAGTTTAGAATAGCCAAAAAAAAACATAAATTTTTCCCACAAATATGAGACAAAGCTTATATCTAGCTATAGGGTTGTTTTTATATGTATTTCTTAGTACAGACTTGTTTGCTGAGCAGATACAATTGGATCCTCAATTAAAAGGATATATAAAATCGAGTGGAATCACGGGTAACTTATCCTCGATTGGATCAGATACCTTAGCAGGGCTAATGGCGTTTTGGGCTGAAAAATTTAAAGAATACTATCCTGGTGTGAATGTTCAATCTCAAATTCCTGGATCTTCAGCAGCCCCTCCTGCACTCATTGAAAGTACCGCTAATTTTGGACCCATGAGTCGTAAAATGAAAGAAGGAGAAATATCTGCCTTCAAAGAGAAATATGGCTACGATCCACTTATGATTCGAGTTGCTATAGATGCTATGGCAGTCTATGTCAATAAGGATAACCCTATTAGAAGAATGACTCTAGATCAAGTAGATGCTATATTTTCAGCGACACGTAAATGTGGTTATCCTAAGAATATTACTCATTGGGAACAAATTGGGCTTACAAATAAATGGGCAACCCGAGGTATTCAGCTTTTTGGAAGAAATTCAGCCTCTGGTACTTATGGTTATTTTAAAGAAGAAGTACTTTGTGGAGGGGATTTTAAGAATGAAGTTAATGAACAGCCAGGATCAGGATCAGTAGTTCAGGGAGTTTCTGCCTCTCTTAATGGAATTGGCTATTCAGGGATCGGCTATAACTCTATAGGTGTGCATCCTGTTGCGTTAGCAGTACATACAGGTGCCCCCTTCATAGCAGCTACTTCAGAAAATGCGATCACAGGTCAATATCCCTTAGCCAGATTTCTCTATATTTATGTAAATAAACCTCCTCACCAGAATTTACCTCCATTAGAGGCAGAATTTCTTAAAATGATTTTATCAAAAACAGGGCAGCAACTTGTTACTAAAGGGGGATACACTCCTTTAAATAGCATTATTATTGACCAAGAGCTTACTAAGCTAAATACAGAATAATAGAGATTAGTTTT